>JBATMM010000225.1:0-9070 GCA_049289835.1 Saprospiraceae bacterium
ATATCAAGATCATCATAATCGAATTGAAGTGTACGAATAGCATCCAATAAACGAATGAAATGCCGTTCATTCTGACGATAAACTTTTGTAAGCTCTATTTTTTCTAAAGAAGCCTTTGATTGAAATACAAATGCTGAGAAGAAATATTGATTGGGATAGACAGTGCTGAAGTATTGTTTCTCTTCCTGGCTGGAGACTACGGGCGGTAATTGAAACAGGTCACCAAACAAAATCATCTGAACACCTCCGAATGGCTCTACGGAATGACGATGCATCCTGAGCGACACATCAATGGCATCCATCACATCTGCCCTGACCATGGATATCTCATCAATGATAATCACCTCCACTGCCTTTAGTAAATTCACCAGGCGTCGTACGATGAACAATTCTTTTGGGAGGAGCAATTTAGGAGGAAACTGAAAAAAGGAATGAATAGTCTGGCCCTGAACATTCAATGCTGAAATACCGGTTGAAGAAAGAACAACTACTTTTTTCTTAGTCGTTTTTCGGAATAGCTGAAGCAGAGTGGACTTGCCTGTACCGGCTTTGCCTGTGATGAAATAATGATGATGGTTATTCTCCAGTTCATTCAGAATGTCCTGAAAAGTTTGATCCAGCATCAAAGGTTCTTTCATGCTTTTTCTTTAACCAGGAGGACATACACCGGAAAGTGATCGCTATAGCCACCGGCATATACACCGTCTGCATAAGTTCGCAAAGGATATCCTTTGAATGTTCCGGATTTTTGGGTCATGTAAGAAGGATTGTAAACACCTGCTTTATAAAAACGGAAACCCTGTGTATCATTAGCCAAATTATTGCTCAGAATGATTTGGTCAAATAAGCTCCATGCATCATGGTAAGCTGTAGTACCTAATCCTTTGCGATAAAAATCCTCCATAGGATTGTACATCTCTTTTATGTCCAGATGATCTTTCGTACGACCAGTCCTGAGATATTTGTGAACACTGTCATTGATAGGGTCGTCATTGAGGTCACCCATGACAACGGCTTTATCAATATGAAGATATTGAGACAGGCTGTCCAGAACCCGTCTGTTGATCATTGCAGCTTTGTTGCGTAATTGAGCTGTGGCCTGTTCTCCACCCCGACGAGACGGCCAGTGATTGACGCTTATGACTATTTTCTCTCCGTTAAGTTGTCCGACGGCAAACAATATATCTCTGGAGTAGCGAACACTGTCTCCTGGATCATTCGTCTGTAATGGAATAAAAAAAACGGTATCCGGTGTAAAATATTTGGGTTGATAAAGAAATCCAACATCAATGCCGCGTGCATCCATGGAATTCTGATGTAGAATTTTATATCCCCTTTTGATCAGTGCAGGTTGTTTGACGAGATCTTCCAGTACAGATCGGTTTTCAACTTCGGAGACACCTATGATCGCTGCTCCATCCGGTGTATAGTCAGTGGCAACTTCACTGAGGACTCTTGACAGATGAGATAATTTGTCATAGTAAACATGCGAATTATACAGGTTCGGACCGTTTGGTGTAAATTCAAGATCATCTGTATCCGGACTGTCGATTGTATCAAAGAGATTTTCCAGATTATAAAAAGCAAGCCCAGCGACATTAAATTCTTTTTGACCTGATACTGAGAGTGAGTACAGACCAGTCAACAGCAAGAGAAAAACGTATTTCATACCACGAAGATTGATGAAATATCCGATTTAAAGGGCAAGTTGAGGGAAATTAACCAAACGTTATCCTTTTAATAATCTTGAGTTAAAATGAGTTCAACAATGTAAATCTTATTTAATTTATTTTGATCTTAACATAACCAAATCTGTAAAACCACCGCTATGAAACTGAAATTTTTTCTCCCTTTTCTGGTCATGACTCTTTTTCATCCTGATTCGGGATATGCAAACTATACTCCTGTCCCTATAAATACAGAGGATCATACAGGCATTCTTCAACAAACCAATCCTCTTGACCGGGCACAGATTGAATCTCAGTTAGGCAGAAAATTAAAATTTAAAGAACGAATAGCGCTTTCCATTTTAAAGTCTAAAATCAGGCATGCAGAGAAAAAAGGCCACGTTTTACATTTAGAATATTCCCAGTCACCAACTGAAGGATTTGCGATAGCAGGTTTTGTTATTGGCATAGTCAGTGTGTTGTTGATTAGCCTGCTTTTCGGCATATTGGCGATAGTATTTAGCGCCATAAGTCTGAGTAAAATCAGGAAATATGATGGTCTATATAAGGGCCGGGGACTGGCAACAGCCGGACTTGTGATGGGCATAGTTGCTGTGTCTTTATGGGTTTTAGTTATTTCTTTGGCCCTGGCTTTTTTCTGGATTTAGAATACAGGGTTAGAATATTTAATCTTCATTCCATTCATTCAATACTTCGTAAACTTTGTGGACGGGCAGTCCCATGACATTAGCATAAGATCCTTCAATTCGGGACACCTTAGCCCATCCTATCCAGTCCTGAATGCCATATGATCCGGCCTTATCCAGAGGAAGAAAATGATCGATGTAATATTCTATTTCATCGGTTGTCATCGGTTCTATCCACACCTCTGTGCATTCAGAAAAACCAATTCCTTTGTGATGACTACAAATAAATACCCCGGTGATAACTGTATGATGGTGTCCTGCCAGTGTCGTTGTCATTTCAATAGCATGGGCTTTGTCAATGGGTTTGCCAAAAATTTGTCCATCCTTAATGACTACACTATCAGCGGCGAGAATGAGATGATGATCTTCTATTAATGGCATCGCGGCTTCAGCTTTTTTCCGGGCCAGGTATTCAGGCACCAGTTCTGCAAGCATATCATCAGGATAATTCTCCTCAACATCGACATCTATTAATTTGAAATCAATACCTGCTGCCCTGAGTAAATCCTGTCGTCTTGGTGATTTCGAAGCGAGCAGGAGAGGAGGATGTGTTTTCAACATTATATTTTGGACGTTAAACTATATGTTTAGCTTTTGCAATGATCTCATCTACTATTTCAGGATTGAACAAAGTAGAAATATCGCCGAGATTGGATAAGTCTCCTTCAGCTATTTTGCGAAGGATACGACGCATGATTTTACCTGATCGTGTTTTTGGCAGACCACTTACGATCAGTATAATATCAGTTTTTACAATGGGTCCGATGAGTACTGCAAGCTTTGCGTTGATTTCTTTTTGAAAAATATCATGATCAGGTACAGATTCTTTTGAAATGACAAATGCATATAGTCCTTGTCCTTTGATAGGATGAGGATATCCTACGACTGCACTTTCCACTACAAGTGGATGTTCATTGATAGCATTTTCAACTTCGGCTGTACCTATACGATGACCGCTGACATTGATGACATCATCTACACGACCGATGATCCTATACCGGCCTTCTTCATCACGCCGTGCTCCATCACCGGTAAAATATAAGTCAGGATAAACATTAAAATAAATCTCTCTGCAGCGGCCATGATCACCATATGTAGTTCTGATAATGGAAGGCCATGGAAATTTGATGCATAGCAATCCTTCGACGTCATTGCCTTCAATTTCATTGCCATATATATCGATCAGGATGGGCTGAACTCCGGGCATAGGATATGAAGCGTAACATGGTTTCATATCCGTAATTCCGGCGATTGGGCTGATCAGTATACCGCCTGTTTCCGTTTGCCACCAGGTATCGACGACAGGAATTTTTCCTTTCCCGATATGATCGTGATACCAATGCCATGCTTCAGCATTAATAGGTTCACCGACGGTCCCAAGAACCTTTAGCGATGAGAGATTATGGCCTTGTGCATATTTATCGCCTGCCGCCATCAAAGACCTGATGGCTGTCGGTGCAGTATAGAAGATATTGACTTTATATTTTTCGCAGATTTGCCAGAAGCGCGAGGGATCAGGATAAGACGGGATCCCTTCAAACATAAGAGTCGTAGCACCTGACAACAACGGGCCATACACAATATAACTATGTCCTGTAATCCAACCGATATCGGCTGTACACCAATAAATATCACCCTCTTTGTATTGAAAGACATTTAGAAAAGTATAACAGGTGTATACCATATAGCCTCCGATCGTATGGACTACACCTTTCGGCTTTCCTGTTGAACCTGATGTGTATAAGATGAATAATGGATCTTCACTTTCCATCATGACAGGCTCGCATGCAGTAGATTTGTTGTCCATAATATCATGCCACCAGAGATCACGATTGTTATTCCAGGAAATACCTCCGCCGGTGTGACTCAGCACAATCACTTTTTCAATGCTGTCACATCCCATGGCGATAGCTTCATCAACAATCAACTTTACGGGTGAGATTTTTGGCCCTCTTGAATTGTGATCTGAACAGACGACAACTTTGCATGAAGCATCCTTTATCCTGTCAGCAAGTGAATTGGCAGAAAATCCTGCAAAGACAACGCTGTGTATCGCACCTATCCGGGCACATGCGAGTATGCCTATCATTAATTCGGGTACCATGGGCATATAAAAACAGATACGATCGCCTTTGTGAACCCCGATCTTTTTTAATGCATTGGCAAAACGACATACCTCTTCATATAACTGATGATATGTATATTTCTTTCCTTCACTGCCGGGCTCATTTGGTTCCCATATTAAAGCAGTATGATCTCCTCTTGTTTCGAGATGGCGATCAAGACAATTTACTGTGATGTTAAGTTCGCCTCCGATGAACCATTTTGTATCCGCATGATGAAAATCCCATTCTAATACTTTATCCCAGTGCTTCATCCAGGTAAATGATTCGGCTTGTTCCTCCCAAAATTTTTCAGGATTTTCCACACTTGCCTGGTAAGCTTTATGATAATCTTCTAAGGATTTTATTTGTAAAGACATAGTTGTTTTTTATTTGGCTTTCAGGATTTTTAGGAAAAGAAGTCATTCATTTCAATACAAAAGCAATAAAGAAGTTCCTAATGCCATCACTAATTTAATAACATTTGATGCGTGGTGATAGTATGTCGTATTTTTTGCCCACCATACAAAAGCCATTGAAGCTATGGTAAACCCCTGTATTACATTAAGTCCCAATTTAATCCATTTGTTTGTTTGACCGATGTCCCATATGATAAGTGAAGTCAACAAACACAGGCCAAGTGCAATGGCAAAAATTTTACCGGCATCAGGACCAAATCTTACTATGAAAGTATTGCAACCCGCCCTGGCATCACCTTCAATGTCTTCAATGTCTTTGACCAGCTCTCTGTACCATGTAGAGAGAAATGCAAATGCCATATAATGCCATAAATCAGTTCGGATAGGTTGCGAATGAGTTAATAAAAAATCCGGCAAGGCAACAATGCCTATAACTCCTGCGCAGAAGAGAGACACCCAGATATTACCTATGATGGGTTTACATTTTAAAGCAAATGAATAATACCATAAACCGAGGACTGCTAAAGGATAAATAAAAATGTACTTAATGAGATCTAATTGCAATGAGAGAAAAAAGGAAAATGCAGCGCCGAGACCCACAAGAATGAAATAAATCAATTTCACTTTAGATAAAGTCCATACGCGACCCGCAATGATTTGGTCCGGCTTATTGACCTGATCAATATTAACATCATAAAAATCATTGATTACATATCCACCTGCACCAAGAAAAATGGTAACCAAAGACAGAACAATAAAAAGAGGAAATCGGAGTATCGTCAAATCAGAATCCAGTAACCTGAAATAAACCAATGATTGTATGCCTGCAAGCATCAGAAGATTGGGCCATCGAACGATATGTAACAGGTTTTTGATCATCTGAATGCGTCGAATATAGTCTGTTTCTCCAGTTTTAGTATATTCATGCTCCCCTCAGGTCAAAAGTTATTTTTAAAAGTGTTTTTGGAAAGGAACACTGAATAGCCTATATTTAGAAAGATTATGGAAGAATCTACCCAACAACAACCGGAGACAAGGGCCTATAAATTCAAGGAACTTAAGGTCTATGCCTCTACCGAATGGCTCGCAGACAATAAGAAAAAGTACAGGCAGGTATATGACAGGCTAGAAGCCTCCTATGTCTATGCAGAACTTTCTTTTTTCAATAAGCACTTTGATGTTGAAAGTTGGGATGTCGAAGTGACATTGAGATGTTTATCTATGAAGCGTGCAGGCAAAGAATTATGCCGTTTACAGATACGTCGGAATGTAAGCAAATATGACAGCATTGTCTATATACGTGAAGGATGGGGGAATAAAAAGGAAGGATCTTTCTGGAAGAAGGGGGCATATTGCTGGGAAGCCTTTATTGATAATGAAAAAGTAGGGTCTAAATATTTTTATATCGAAGAAAGTGATACAAGTTTCAATGGACTGCCACGTTATCTTTCTCTTCAATCTCTTCGTTTATATGAAGGTCAGTATGATGATGTAGGAGAAGATGACCGTCATTATTATGTTGCCTTCAGTAGTGCTGAAACACGCTACATCTATTCAGAAGTTGTATTTCAGAATTTGCAAACGCAGGATGCCTGGCAGTGTGAGTTGTTTACAAAATTTTATAATGAGGCACGCGAGCTTAAAGGTCAGGTCACCAGGTTACAGACGATCAAGAAAGGAGATGAAAAAGTAAAAGTGACAGCAGGGTGGGGATCTAACGTGAAAGGATCATGGCGAAAAGGAAAATATACTGCAGAGATCGTATTCATGGACAGGCTTGTGGCCGTTGTTCCATTTGAAGTAGGAGAAGATTTTAAGGAAGGAAATAGCCAGGTACTATTACCCGATTACAGACCTGCGAAATTCACTACAGAAGAAACGGCTATTCAGAGTCTCGAAGAAGTCATGGTGGATTTGAATGCCATGATCGGTTTGCAGGAAATAAAAAAACAAGTTTACGAGCATGCTCAATATCTCCAGTTTCTTCAATTGAGAAAGGAAAACGGATTTGCAGAAAGGCAGGACATCAATATCCACTCTGTCTTTGTCGGCAATCCGGGTACCGGTAAAACTACTGTCGCAGGGATGATGGGTAAGCTTTATAAGAATATGGGCCTCCTGACTAAAGGACATGTACACCAGGTGGACAGAGTAGATCTTGTGGGCGAATACATCGGTCAGACTGCACCAAAGACAAAGGATGCAATAGAGAAAGCACGCGGTGGTGTGTTATTTATAGACGAAGCGTATAGCCTTGCAAGGGCGAATGATGATACAAAGGATTTCGGACGGGAGGTCATTGAGATACTGGTAAAAGAAATGTCAAATGGAATCGGTGATATGGCCGTCATTGTCGCCGGCTATCCTAAAGAGATGAAATTTTTCCTGGACTCAAATCCCGGATTGAAATCAAGATTTAAAATCCATTATCATTTTTCAGATTATCTCCCGCAGGATCTTTCAGAGATTGGCATGTATGCCTGTAGGGATAAAGAAGTTGTCTTATCACATGAGGCTAAAAAATTAGTGGATGAGATGATCATAGAAGCCTATCGAAACAGAGACCGTACGTTTGGTAATGCACGATTTGTCAATGATCTAATCGAAAAAGCAAAAGTCTCTCTCGGCCTTCGGGTGATGAATTCATCATATGCACTTGATCCTACAAGAGATGACCTGTCTATCATTACTGCTGCTGATATTGAACATATAAAGTTGTTAAATACAGCTGACAACCCGATGATTCCGGTGGATGAGAAATTACTTACGCTGGCACTTGCTGATCTCAATTCACTTACAGGATTGGAAGGTGTGAAAAAACAAATTGAGGAGATGGTTGATATCGTACGATATCACCAGGTGACGGGGCGAAGTGTGCTGAACAAATTCTATATGCATACTGTGTTTATTGGAAATCCGGGAACAGGAAAAACGACCGTTGCAAGAATTCTCACCAGGATATACAAGGCGTTGGGAATTCTTGAAAGAGGCCATATGGTGGAAACAGACCGACAGGGTTTAGTCGCAGGATATGTAGGACAAACAGCCTTAAAGACAGCAGAAAAGATAGAAGAGGCAATGGGTGGTGTTTTGTTTATTGATGAAGCTTATGCACTATCCAATTCTCCCGGCAATGCCCATGATTTTGGTAATGAAGTCATACAGACCATACTTAAACGAATGGAAGATAAGCGAGGACAGTTTTTTGTATTCGCTGCAGGGTATCCTGAAAACATGGAAGCCTTTCTTAAAGCTAACCCGGGTTTGAGCTCGCGCTTTGATAAAATATTACGCTTCGAAGATTATAGTCCGAAGGAATTAAATGAAATCGCGATGAGTATGATCACTGAACAGGAAATGCGTATTTCTCCAAAGGCACTCGAACATCTTACAGGTTATTTTAAATTCCTCTATGATTACCGGGATAAATATTTTGGAAATGCCCGAAGCATTCGGCAAATCGTACAGGACGTGATTAAAAATCAAAACCTGAGACTGGCCAAGACGAATGCTGATGTTAAGAGCCAATCGAACCTGATCACATTTGAAGATGTGAAAGATTTTGCACGAGATAAAAATTTATTAGGCTTCCAGCGACAAACGATTGGGTACAGGAAAAATAATTAATGACTTTTTTCTACTGTTGGGAGAATAGACGTCCGTCCTGGAATATAGATTGCTAAACGTAATACTCTATCTTTGTCCATATGAGTATGATCAGCAGCACCATCAATCTGACTTGCCCGAGATGCAGACAAGGGAAAATGTTCATTTCGCCTTTCAATCTGAAGAAACCGCTGCAAATGCACAACAGATGTGAGGTCTGCGGGCAAAAATTCGAACCAGAAACAGGATTCTATTATGGTGCGATGTTTATCTCATACCTCTTCATAGCCTTAGTTAGTTTCATTGTGGTAGGCTTTAACATCTTTGTACTGGGGATACAGGTGGAACTCTCTTTTGGCATCTTACTACTATTTTTGGCCATCATTTATATATGGAATTTGAAGTTCACACGTTCACTCTGGATCCATTTAGTGATCAAATACGATCCAAATTATGTTCAATCTAAGGGCAAATCCAATCTCGAGAACAAATAGGAGAACCTAACGACAAGGAGATACATTTTCAAAGCATTCACAAAAAAAAATTACATCGAGTGCTCATTATATTTT
>JBATMM010000226.1:0-29041 GCA_049289835.1 Saprospiraceae bacterium
GTTATTCGTTACTCGTTACTCGTTACTACTAAAAGCTCGTCTTATTATGAATAAAAAATCCCCACTCCCCGCGATTGTTCGTATTGAGATTAAGCTGAAATAAAAAATTATGATAGATCAGAATATCAAGTCCAAATCCCCCGCCACGCAGCCAGATATTCGCAAGGGAATTCACGTCCTTGGTATATGGATCGTTGACATACCCTGTCTCCACAAACAATGAAAGGAAAAGCTGAAGCTGCATCGAACGGAATTGTTCAACAGGTATTAGCTGGCCTAAAGAAACTTTTGTCGAAAGCAGATTATAAGACAGTTGATATTTGCCAAGGACAAAATCCAATCCGTCTATAACATATAACTCATAGCCCCGCACATATTTTTGTGCATAGCCTAACCCGCGGTAATGCATAAAAGAAGGCTGGCTGCGGCTTAGGCTGTATTGTCCTATTCCACTCAGTCGTTGTTGAAAATGTTTCCCTAATTGCCCGTTCCATTCCATTGACCCCGTAGCCGTCATCAGGTTCTCATCATCATTTTTTCCCCAACCTATTTTTTCAGTTTCGATTTGCGCCTTTATCCCTTTCGATGGATATATTTTCAAATCCCTGTCATCATATTCAAACGAATAATGCATCGTCAGCTCGTGATGCGTAATGGCGCCGTCGCGAAACAACCTCGGATTATATTCAAGAATGGCTGAATCCAATCTTAAAAATTCTAGCGAAGCTGAAATTTCGTGACGTACGTAGATCGATGGCCTGTACTGCAGTGTCACCTGGCTTTTCCATCGTTCCTGCAATTTGCTTTTATCGAGTTTTAAAAACAGTTCAACGTTGTCAACAGTTGTGTAACTGATTTCCTTGTTTTCACTATGAAGGGCGCTCACTGTCAGGCCGAGGCTTTGCCTTTTATTGAAATAAGGGAACCGATATTCAATCTCCTGCTTCGGCGTGTATCCGAATTGCATTTTCGCTTTAAACTTGTCGTTATGTCCTGTAAAATTCAGATAATCAAGTTGAGCGCCCACATTAATACGTTCAAATGAATGGTGATGAGTATTCCACCACACATTGAAATTTCTGTCAGCGAGGTCAAGAATGGGCAAAAGATAGACGTACCAGGATTCCTTAGCTTCTATCAGGATTTGTATCTGATGCAGATCTGTATCCCACTCAGATACGTTAATTGAAACTTCATTAAACAGACCAAGGTTGAGAAGATTATTCCTGTTTTTTTCTATCGTCAATCCTAAATCATTTTGGACGATCGTGTCACCAACGGTAAACGTTAATTCCCTCAGAACGATTGATTCTTTCGTCCGGTTTAATCCTTTTGTTTGAATAGATATGACAGTGACTGACTGACAGAAAGATAAATGGATGAAACCGAGTAGGAAGAGGGAGATTGAAAAAATAGCCTTGCGTCCGGACATCAAACATTAAGGTAATGAAGGAAGGCATCATAATGATCCTGCATGCTTTCAAAATACCCTTCTTCAGAGAACGTGGCTTTGATCGTATAACCGAATCGTTCCAGCGTGGCTTCCAGGTGCTTAGTATCGATCTGGTTTGTCTTGAGGGTTACATATATGCGTTGTGATGTCTCATCGTGTGTCAAAAAACTGCTTAACACGGTGGCTTGTTCGCTTTCGATAATTCTTGAAATTTCTGCAAGGCTATAATCTGTTTTATTAATTTCTAAAACAATGATCCCGCCGGGCTCCGAAAAGGAAAAGCTACGTGCATAAAACTGGATCAGATCTTCAAGTGTAATGATGCCCAGATAATTGTCTTTTTGGTCGACTACAGGAATAGCACTAAGCTTGTGATCGGCCATGACGCTCATCACCTCAAAAAGATGATCGGATTGCTTTACATAAGCTTTATTAAGACTCAGCGGAAATGAGCCAATCGCGTCTTCAAGAGGATTTACTGTAATGTCTTCTTCGGAAATGGTTCCAAGGAGTTGCTCATTGTTGACGATAGGCAGGTGTTTCAGATGATATATCTGCATATACGTCAATGCCTGCTCTCCGGTATCAGAGGTCCGAAGAGGTTGAATAAGCTGTGATATCAGTTCCTTGGCGATCATGTAGAGTGACTGTATATACGTATTAGACGAAAGATTGTGCCAAATATGGCGTCATTTAGTAAATATTTAACGTGTCAGCTTCTTTTTCTCGATGTTAAACTCTTGTTCTGAAAGTAAACCCCGGTCACGCAACTCACCCAATCGTTTCAATTGAGATAATAAAACGTCATCCTGTACTTGCTCTTCTTTGGGTAGTTCCGGTATTGGGGTGGCATTGATAGCGTTAACACTCTGAAGTCTGAAGCCATTGTTTTTGAAGTCATCCCACCTGTCCTGAATACGGACATAAGCAAGATCATCGTGTGTTTTTATTTTTTCAAAATCATTGAAGCCCAGGCTCACCGCTTTGTCCAGATGATTGTACGCAAGATCGACCTGTTCTGTCAGAGAATACGCGCACGCAATATTAAAATGTAGCGATATGTCCTTAGGGCTGATTTCAAGCCCCTTCTTGAAATCCTCAATAGCCCCATCCAGGTCAAACTCCTTATACTTTTTAATCCCATTGACTTTATAGGGGTTAGGCAACTCTCTTCCTGTATTTTGATTGCTGCGTGGCAATGGCGGTGCTTGTCCTCTTTGAGAGCCTGACATCGGCCTTCCATAATTCTGAGTTCCACGATTATATCCCTGGTCTCTGATCGCCTGAGCATTGTATTTGCGATTGAACTCATTCTCATCCATATTCAGCAAGACAATTCCATCGATCAGTCCGAGTATAAATGGGATCATGCCAAAGGACAGAAAGATGAGACAAAAATAAAGGATACCCAGACCCGTCTGGCCCAGATAAAACCTGTGTATACCAGCCCATCCAAGAAACAAAGCGAACAATCCAGCTGTAGTTTTATTTTTCATCCTTTACTATGTGCCCTGTAATGAT
Organism: Saprospiraceae bacterium; assembly: GCA_049289835.1. GTDB lineage: Bacteria > Bacteroidota > Bacteroidia > Chitinophagales > Saprospiraceae > Opimibacter. The sequence goes on from JBATMM010000226.1 coordinate 2,975, forward strand.
AACAAATTTTACCAAAGGTCGGAATCCTCCGCGATTTGCACGACTACATTTAAACGCATCCTTTTTTTGTTTTTGAAAATATACCACCGGTCTTTTTCTCAGACGGTGTACTTGCAGGTTAGCATAGCGATATCATCAGGATATGGCTTTGTCCCTCTGAAATGATCAACTTCATTCATCAGGACATCGTTGAGCATTTCAGCCGAAATATATTGATCCGCATTTTGTATAATACCGCTGATATGTTCATCTTCAAAATATTCACCGGCATCATTTTGAACATCCGTCAGGCCGTCAGTACATGCGAAAATCATTCCGGGATGCGTAAGGCTCACTTCACCCATGTGGATCTCAGGAAGTGTTTCAAAAGCACCTATGATCGTGCATCCGCTTTCAAGACGAGTTATCTCTCCGTTTTGAATCAGAAATGGTGGAAAATGTCCGGCATTGATATATTGCAATGTGTTATTGCGCAAATTCAGTTCGCCGATAAATAGGGTTATGAACCTATCACTCCGGGTAATCCGATATACCGCCTGATTTAAAGCAAAAACGAAAGTCTCAAGATCACGGTATTGATAGATCAGGCTTTGAAGTATAGCCTGAAAATTAGCCATCAGTATTGCAGCAGATACGCCTTTACCACTAATATCGGCAATACAAAAAGCTAACCTTCGCTCATCATATTGTATAAAATCAAAATAATCTCCCCCTACCGTCAGGTGGGGCTTGTATACCGTGGCCAATTCAAAAAATTTGCTCTGCGGCAAATGATCCGGGATCAGCATTTTCTGCACACTGCTTGCAAGCTCCATGTCGCGATCAAAACGCTCCTGTTCTATCTGTCGTTTAAAAAGTCTTTTGTTTTCAATGGCAACAGCAATAATATTTGTAAAGGTGGTGATAAACTGAAGTCGGGAATAATCATCTGCTTCGGCACGGATACCGCCAACAAGAGCAAATGCGATTGGATTTTTTTTGTGGTAGACCGGAATCATCAGATCAAAGCCCTGCAATAGCTCCGGATCAGACTTCGTGATCCTTTGGGTTTTGGAAAATTTCTTCAGGACAGGACCAAGATTTTCGATTTGTGTTAGGTGATCAGCCTTAAGATGTGTGACACACTGCCATTCATCTTCCTGTTTGAAGAAAAGAGCCATTCTCTTGATGCCCATCTCCCATCCGATAAAAGACTTGTACATGTTATACAGCTCAGGAGCTGCGACATTGTCATTGATCGCCTGCGTAATCGTAAGCAGGCTGTTGATCTGGAGCTGCTTGAGGCTGAGTTCCTGTTGAAGTTTTTCTATACTGAGCTGAACAGTATCGGCCATTGAATCTACTGCGTGAATTGAAAAGGCAAGGTAATTCAAATTTCCTTTTGCATAGCCCTTCCAATAGCGTCCGAAAATAGTTTAACGGTTTGTTAATATTCGTACGTTATAAGCTGAAGGTTGAAAGAAATTGGACTGGGTGGTTAGTTGTGGGGTGTATGGAAAAGCCTTCCACTTAAAACCAATGCCCTGTCCAGCTGCTTTCAACCCTCAACCAAAAACTTAACGCTATGTTTGTTTTCCAATCCAAATGATGTCTTGCTGACCCTTGATCGTTATATTATTCGTAAGTACCTGAGTACGTTTTTCTTTACGGCTTTGCTTTTTACGATCATTTCATTGAGCATTGATTTCAGTGAGCACATTGAAAAATTTACGGATCAGAATATTCAGACAAAACAAATTTTACTGGAATATTACCTCAATTTTATTCCGTACATCAATGGATTGCTCTGGCCTATTTTTTCCCTTATCGCTGTTATTTTTTTTACCTCCCGTCTTGCGCGCAATACCGAAGTTGTCGCCATACTAAATGCAGGAATGAGTTACCGGCGATTTCTTCGTCCTTATGTTTTTACAGCCCTTGTTCTCTCCTTTTTTTATTTGCTGGGTAATCATATTTTCTTTCCGCGTGGAAATAAAATAAAATTTGGATTCGAGAATGAATTCATTTATCCGAGTAATCTTAAGGTGAAAAGCAATAACATTCATTTATTTATTGGTCCCGGAGTTAAAGTGTTTATTGGTAATTATCATAAGAATGACAGCAGTGGCACAGGATTCCGGCTTGAACAATATGCTGACCTGCAACTTGTTTATTTATTAAAAGCAAGAACATTCCAATACATAGCCGAAACAAAAAAATGGCGTCTTAAAGATTATGATGTACGACACTGGGTGGACGGTAAAGAGTTTTACACGTCAGGGCATAATATGCAAATAGATACAAATCTCGCTTTATATCCTTCTGATTTCATTTATTATGTCAACGAGAAAGAAATGATGACTTCTGCAGAACTTTTACGATTCATCCGTTACGAAAAAGAGCGTGGCCTCGGTGCATCACGCCTGATGCGGGCTGAATACCACCGCAGATGGGCCGAGCCTTTCAGTATTGTCATCCTGACGATCATTGGTGCTTCTGTGGCATCCCGAAAACAGCGAGGGGGTATGGGCTTGCATCTCGCTATTGGTGTGGCGATTGGGTCCATGTTTGTTTTCTTCAGCAAGTTTGCCCTTACGTTTTCAACCAACCTCAACATGCCTCCAATGCTTGCCATGTGGCTTCCCAATATGATATTTGGGACACTGGCCTGGTATTTGTTTAAAAGGGCACAAAAGTAAACCACCGGCATATCTGCATATACCTTCTTATTTTTACGGACCGCAACCCGGCACAACTACATGGTTGATCAGTGGATATTGAAAATTATACTGTTTCCTTTGGCTGTTTTATACGGCCTGGGCGTGGCCATACGGAATGGATTGTATTCCATAGGACTTTTGAAGGGTGTCTCTTTTAATATTCCTGTCATCAGTGTAGGCAATCTCTCCGTAGGTGGGACAGGCAAAACTCCTCACACAGAATATCTGATCCGTCTTTTACGTGATCATCTCCGGCTGGCAGTACTGAGTCGTGGATATCGTCGTAAATCAAGTGGTTATCTTGAAGTAAATCCTTATCACGATGCCGGACTTGTCGGAGATGAGCCTCTACAGTACAAACGAAAATATCCGGATGTACAGGTCGTTGTTGCCGAAAGCAGGAGCCTTGCTATTCCTCTGCTTCTGAGATCCTATCCGGAGACACAGGTGGTGATCCTGGATGATGGCTTTCAGCATCGAGAAGTTATTCCCGGCCTTAATCTTCTCCTTACAGAATTTAATCGCCTCTATACCCGTGATTGGTTGCTTCCTGTGGGTCGCTTACGTGAATGGCGTGATGCTGCCGGGCGTGCGGACATGATCATCGTGACAAAGTGCCCCATGGGTATGACGTCTTCCGAAATGCAATCCATACGGAACGAAGTAAAACAAAACGAAAATCAGGATGTGTTTTTCAGCAGATATGTATACGGTAATCCATACCGGATGTATGGATCTCCTGAGCGCCTTGAATTAAATGCCAACATAGACGTGCTTCTTGTTGTTGCTATCGCGGGCACAGAGTATTTACTTGATTATGTGGATACGCAATGTGGTGAGGTCAAGATGCTTGAGTATCGCGATCATCATTCATTTTCAAGTTTTGATATCGGCAATATTGAACTGTATTTTAAGAATATGATTGCCGGTCGTCAAAACATTATTCTGACCACCGAAAAAGATGCCGTTCGTCTTGATATCCATCGTGAATTATTGCAGACTCTTTCATTGCCTATCTTTATTTTACCTGTCGCTGTTCAATTTGAAGATGCGGGGGCATTTGATAGCGCTGTTAAGGAATGGCTTCTTAATTTTAAGCAGTGAAGAACCTATTTATGATCTCCCGTCTGTCCCGACTTTGTTTTTGTTTCCTTGCCGTCCTTTCGGGCACTGCGTCTGCACAAAATATATTATCTGACCTGGATCAAGATGCGCGTCAGGAATATGACAGAATGATCATCCTGAGTGACGGAGGTGATCCTTTACTCCACTCTTCCATAACCCCATTCCGGCGTGGTGACCTTGTCATCCTTGCAGATTCATTTCTGCTTCATCATCCATCTTCGACAGATAAATATCAACTACAGGCTATCTGGGACCAGAACAATGAGTTTGTAAAACCCGGCGGCCTCTCACCCTCATCAGCAATTCACAACGCTGATTCATTGATGACATATACTTTATTAAATGATGACTCTGGCCTGTCACGATATCGTCTAAGTAAGCATGCTTTGTGGAACACATTTTTTCTGACCCCGGCCCATTTCTATGAAGTGGATGTTAAAGATTTTTATTTGCGTGTTGATCCGCTTTTACGGTTTGGTTTGGGCCGGGATTTAAATGAAGGCGTTACCACTTTTATTAATCAACGAGGTCTTAGTTTGCGGGGCGCTATTGGTCAAAATGTTTTTTTTCATACAAGTCTTTACGACAGCCAGGCCCGATTTGCAAATTACGTCGACCAGTATACGGACTCCACTGGTGTTGTTCCGGGCGTGAGTTTATATAAAAATTATGAAAGTTCTTTTTTAAAAATTATAAATGGGCGTGACTACCTTTTAGCCACTGCTTATGTCGGCGTTAATCTGGGGAAATATATTGGGATCCAACTAGGCCATGGGCAGCAGTTCATTGGTGATGGTATTCGTTCGTTGTTTTTATCAGATTTTTCCACTCCTTATTTTTCCCTCAAAATCAATACAAGAATCTGGAAATTCCATTATCAAAACATTTTCGCTGAACTTGCAGCAGATGATTTTCACAACATATCCGGTGTGGACGAACCTGTTGCCAAAAAATATCTCGCTGCACATTACTTAAGTTTTAAACCCGGAAAGAATTTTTCGATCGGACTATTTGAAGCCGTAATTTTTGACCGGCCGGGGCACCATTTTGAATTACAGTATCTCAATCCGATTATTTTATATCGCACCGTAGAAGGCTCTATTGGTTCGCCGGACAATGTTATTCTCGGGTTCAGTGCCCGGACAAATATTAAGAAAACCGTTTCAGTGTATGGACAATTTATCCTTGATGACATCCAGATCGGAAAAATACTCGATGGCCACTTAGACTGGTGGGGAAATAAATTCGGACATCAGCTTGGTATGAAATACATCAATGTATTTGGTATTTCTTCCTTTGATGCCCAGATTGAATGGAACCAGGTACGTCCATATACGTATTCCCATTACAACAAAATTGCAAATTACTCAAACTATAAGCAGGCTCTCGCGCATCCATTGGGTGCCAATTTTAATGAGTGGATTGGTTCATTCCGTTACCGGATTTCCAACCAATTGAAAGTAGAAAGCAGTATCTATTTGATTAAAAAGGGAGAAGATATTGATAGCATCTCCTATGGCGGCGATATAAATGTTGCAAATATCAGACGCCCGGAAGATTATGGTCACTTTGTTGGCGAAGGAATCGGAACAAATATCATTTTTTGGACCTCTTCTCTTCAATATGAAATTTCTCCGGGCTTATTTATTGATTTGCAATATTTATTCAGAAATAAAACCAGTGATTTACCTGCCCGAAATCTGAAAACAAATCTTCTCCAGTTTGGCATCAGATTAAATATGGCGAAACGAGAAGATGTATTTTAGAAAATAATACCCGTTTGAATTTACCTCCTTGTTCATATGTATTCTCTTCCTGTATTCACTGCCACCTTGGCTTTTAGGTATATCTTCGTTTGTAATGAAAGCCAAGAAATCATTTGGTCAGCATTTTCTAGTTCAGGAATCAATTGCAGAAAAACTTGCCACATCCATCATTACCGAAGGTTGTGAGGCTATAGTAGAGGTGGGGCCCGGCAAAGGAATACTTACAAAGTATCTCCTTCGCCAACCTCTTCCTGTTTTTGCCGTCGAGCTTGACAGGGATATGATCCCGCTACTCAAACATGAATTTTCAGGTACTTCTCTTCATATTGTAGAGGCTGATATTTTGCGTGTCAGGTTTGACGAGCTTCTGGGAGCGGATACGAATTTTGTGCTTGTTGGAAATTATCCATACAATATTTCAAGCCAGATTATTTTTTTAGGAATTCAGCATCGGCATCATGTCCCTTTTATGGCAGGTATGTTTCAGCGCGAAATGGCAGAGCGTATTTGTTCTCCACCGGGAAGTAAATCCTTTGGTGTCATCTCGGTACTTACTCAAGCCTTCTATCATCCGGCTCTTTTATTTCATGTTAAGCCCGGTTCATTTACACCACCACCAAAAGTACAGAGCTCTGTCATTTCGCTTACCCGCTTCCGCAGTGATATTGATGACTTGTCTTTCCATTCTCTGCGTCAGGTAGTGAAAATGTCCTTTAGCCAGCGACGGAAAATGCTTCGAAACACGTTGTCACCAATCATAAATGAAGATGTGCTGAAAGCACATGGTGTTTCCGATCTTAGACCAGAACAGTTAAGCGTCGATCAGTTTATCGCATTAGCGCGTGTGGTTGCTGCTTCTCATCCCACATAATCTTCTTTTACAACCAGGGCGAAATAATCATCTTCGAGTTCGACATAACCCTGGTCATAACAGAAATAATAAACTTTGCCTGCGCGAGTGCGATACACGTTTGTGAAATAGTCAAAATTCATGCCCGCATCAATCAAGCGTTCTTTATGCGCTTTCGTTTTGCCCTTTGTATTCAGGCCGGAAAGAATGCTGCGATTTTTACGGATGATATAATTGACACGTCGCATAAAATTGCTGATTTCAACATCGCGATTGTTGAAGTGCTGGGTCCGGCAATAATCTGAACAATATTGTTTATCCCGGCGACCATGAATTTGTTCATTGCATTCTTTGCAATACTTTTTTTCTGTTGTCATTACTGTGAAGTTTGTTTTCAACTGATATTTCACGCAATGCATTTCAACATTTCTCCTTTACCAGATCTTTATCCGGTCTTCTTGTTTTCGATACCATGTACTTTGAGGATGTATATTGAATGCATCATAAAAGGTATTTATGTTTGAGGGTGCCGCCACAGCCCTATATTGGCCGGGTGGGTGCGGGTCTGTTTTTATCTGGTGACGCAAAGCTTCAGGGCGTGTCTTTGTTCGCCAGACAGTAGCCCATGACATAAAAAATCTTTGGTCTGCAGAAAATCCATCTATTTTATCCGGCTTGCCGTGTCTTAGATAAAAAAGCTGTAATGCATCGTATGCGACACTGAGGCCTCCAAGATCGGCGATATTTTCACCCAGTGTGAATGTTCCGTTTAATGCCAGATCATCAAACGGGAAGTATCCATCAAACTGTTTAATGAGCCGCAAGGTTAGCGCCTCAAATCGTTCACGGTCTTCGGGTGTCCACCATTCATTCAGGTTTCCTTCTTTATCAAACCGGCTTCCCTGGTCATCAAATCCGTGCGTTATCTCGTGACCGATCACTGCACCGATGCCTCCATAGTTTACAGCCGCATCAGCCTGCCAGTCAAAGAAAGGAGGTTGCAATATAGCGGCGGGAAATACAATTTCATTAAACATAGGATTGTAATAAGCATTGACCACCTGTGGAGCCATAAACCATTCCTCCCGATCCACCATTTGATTAATTCGTGCAGCGTCCTTTTTAAAATTCCACTCCACGATTGCGATTAAATTGTCCAGATAATGTCCGCCATGTGTTGTTGGTTTTATTTCAAGTTTTTCATATTCCTTCCACTTGTCTGGATAACCTATTTTCACCTTCAAAGCAGCCAGTTTTTCGGTGGCATATGTTTTTGTCTGCGCACTCATCCAATCCAGATGTTGAATTCTGTTATTGAATGCAGCGACAATATCATCTACCATTTCAAGCGCCGTAGCTTTTGCTTCTGATGGAAAATATTTTGCAACAAACAATTGTCCTAAAGCATCTCCAAGATTCTGATTGACAATTTTTACCACGCGTTCTTTTCTTGGTTTCATTTGTTCGACACCCTCCAATAATCTGTGATATAAATCAAAGTGAATGTTTTCAAGCGAGGCATGTACGAATGGTGCCGCTTGATGAATAGCCAGAAAAATCAGGTACTGTTCAATTGTTGATGAAGCAACTGTTTTCAAATAGTAGTTTATAAACCGGAAGTATTCCGGTTCCGTCACTATGATTCTTTCAGGAGGAGAAATATGCATCGACAGGAAGAAATCATGCCAATCAAGCAGGGGACATAAGCTTTTAAGCTCATCATAGGTGTGAGGATTATATAGTTTATCCATTTGCCTGCGATCCTCTTTAGATAACATTTGGCCGGCAAGATTTTTTTCCAGGTCTAGAATATCTATGGATATGGTTTCGGCTTCCTGTAATGGATAATCAAGTCCTGTGTGAAACAATCGGGTGATATATTTCAAATAATGGTTGCGAATATTTTCCGCATGCTCATCTTCGTCAAGGTAGAAATCCCTTTCCGGTAAACCCTGTGAACCGGGCTCAAGATATGCGGCATAAATGTGGCTGTCTCCAAGATCCGGGTGAACACCAAAATGAACAATCCCACCAAGCCCTTTTGATACAAGAAGCCCCAATAATGAGCCATAATTTGATTTTTCCATCTGGAGACGGATGGCCCGAAATATGTCTTTCAGCGCATTTAGTTTTTCTTTTTCAGTCTGCACCGTATCCATTCCAGACTGATAAAGTGTGGCTGCTTTATTGTTTTCTACCCCATCAGCAGCAGATGAGGACACAAGAAGCATTATATTCTTTTCGTCTGTCTTCATGGCTAACTCATGAAAACTGCCCCAGGTGCTCCTGTCAGAAGGGATTTCTGTTTTTTTCATCCAGCCGCCATTCACAAATTGATAAAAATCATTCTCTGGGCTTATCTCAATGTCAAGGTAGTCCGGGTTAATGCCTCTGGCCATGTTTGGTGTGTATCAGTTATTAACTATTGTTTAAGTAGGTCTTTGTTTTCAAGCATTCATCTTTGCCCTGGGTGCCTGGCAATCGATCTGAATTTCCGCTGCAAATCGTACTGGTGTGTAGAAATTCTTTACTAAAAATAAAGAAGTTTCCAATTGATTCCAAAACATTCTTAATTTCATCCGGCTTATTGTTTATTCTCGCCCAAAAAAGTAAAATAATAGCCTTCCCTTATCTACAAAATCACTTGGTTTTTGGGCACTTTCTGACTCGACTATCCGGAATATTTCCGGTTTAAAATATGGGGTTTATGTGGGTGGTTGCCCTTGCAACCATAGACAGGGAGGTTTACCTCCCTGCGCTATTTGATACCCTGCTCATCTGTAAAGTGTATTGCCCTTATTTTAATAATTCAATAATATAGGGCCCCCTTTGATCCAATCGCAGTATATCTCCCAGGCCCACCTCTCTCCCTGAAATAATTTCCTTTCCTTTAGTATAATCACCTAACATTCTTCGGAATCTGTCAAGCTGAAGCAAAACCGGCTTTTCATTTTTATTTAAAATCACCATTACTTTTACGTTTTTATCATACCTGAAAAAAATATAGACTCCATTCTCCGGAACGTAATGCAATAATCCTCCTTTTTGAATTGCTGTGGCCCCTTTTCTCCATTCTAATATTCTTTGGATAAAATCCTTTACATCCCTTTGTTGGTAAGTAAGGCCTTCTCCCGTAAAGCCGTTCACTTTATCTCCTTTCCAGCCTCCGGGAAAATCAGAACGGATAAGTCCATCATCTCTTTTTTCCGGACTATTCATGAGTATCTCGTCTCCATAAAAGAGTTCCGGTATTCCGCGCGTGGTGAGTGTAAATGTGATGGCCATTTTTAGTTTTGATATATCCTCCCCGAGTTGAGCATACATCCGGCTCATATCATGATTATCTGTAAATACGACGAGGTTTTGCGGATCCGGATATTGAAAATCCTGTGCTAAAGTTTCATATAAAATAGCCCATCCTGAATCACCTTCGTCAGGCGACATTAAAGCATTGCGTAAAGCGTTTTGTAGTGGAAAATCAAAAAGTGATGGCAGGAAGGATTTATATCCTTGTGTATTTAATTTGCCTCTCTGCCAGTGAGCAACGATGGCTGGATTGACATGCCATACTTCTCCTGTGATATTTAAATTTGGATATTCATCCATTACTTTTTCTGACCATTCACTCATATAGTTTTCGTCAGGATAAACATATGTGTCCATTCTTATGCCAGCCAATCCTGCATATTCGATCCACCAGATTGAGTTTTGAATAAGATATTTTCCTAAAAATGGATTTTGTGGATTAAGATCCGGCATCTTGGGTTCAAACCATCCTTTCGTAAACACATCATGATCTTCGGGTGCTGCATAAGGATCCATCTGAACCGTTTTTCGATGACTGGTTTGAATAAACGGTTTGCCATAATAGTTGATCCAATCTTTTGTGGGTGGATTCTTCATCCACCAATGTTCAAGTCCGCAATGATTGATGATCATGTCCATGATCACTTTTATGCCTTTTTGTGAAGCTTCATGGCAAAATGATTTGTATGATTCATTGCTCCCCATTCTGGGGTCTACTTTGTAAAAATCGGTGATGGCGTATCCATGATATGAATACCTGGGCATATTGTTTTCAAGAACCGGATTTAGCCATACAGCTGTAAAACCCAGGTTGGCTATGTAATCAAGGTGTTGCCTGATTCCTTCTATATCCCCTCCATGCCTTCCGTTTTTGTCTGCCCTGTTCGATTTTTCTGATAGTCCGTCCGCATCGTTGTTCGTCGGATCTCCATCAGCAAATCGATCTGGTGTGATAAGGTAAATGACATCGCTGCTGTTAAATCCCTGCCTCTCTGCCGAACCTGCGGCCCGAAGAAGCAGTGGGTAGTCAATCTTCACAACCTGTCGTTTGCCATCATAAAAAAGAATGGGGACTTTACCGGCATTCGTATTTTTCTTTATCGTCAGGTCCAGAAAAATGTAATCTTTATTTTCAGGACAGGTTGCCTTTAAGAGGTTGACGCCTTTGTATTTGATTTCAGGTTTAAGATTGCCAATATTCTTACCATACACCATAATTTGCAGGCTGGGGTCTTTCATCCCTATCCACCAGTTGGGAGGTTCTACTCTGTCAACTGTTTGTCCAAATAGGAGTTGACAAACAAAAAAGAGTGCGATGCAAAGCAGAAATTTGATTTTCATTTGCGAATATTATTGTTTGCCCATTCCATCCTTAAGTGTTACCTGTATAATCGTGCTGTCTGCAGCGATGTATAAATGAGAATAGGTGTCATCGAATGCACAGTTAGCTGTCGCTTGTGGAATGTGGATTTTCGCGACAACCTCATCTTCCGGAGAAAATATCCAAAGTCCCCCGGGTCCGGTCGCAAAGACAAACCCAGACGGATGAACTTTCAATCCATCAGGCAAACCGTTTACTTTTCCGACCAGATCTGTGGCATCATAAAGGACTTTACCGCTCACGGCGTTTCCATTAGTACCCATGGTATATTTCATCCAGATAGCACGCTTTGGATCTGAATTGGCTATATACATCATTTCATTTTCTGGGGAGAAACCGATACCATTTGGCCTTAAAAGAGAGTCAATCACCATAATAATAGCACCTGTGTGTCCAACCCTATATACCCCGGAAAAACCTAGTTCTTTGTCGGGATCCTGATCCTGTCCCGGCAGTCCGTATGGTGGATCTGTGAAATATAGCATTCCATCGTGGTAAGTAGCGTCATTCGGGCTGTTGAGTCTCTTGTTTCTCCAGTTGTCCACTATGGATATGAATTTGGGTTCTGGATTTGTCAATGGGGCATTCATTAGCGCAATACGCCGGTCACCATGTTGACATATGACCAATTGATTTTTATCATTTATCAATAAACCGTTGGAGCCTTCACGTTTTTTTTCCTGTGGCCCTGTATATCCGGAGGGTTGCAACCAGGTTGTTAATCCATCCTTCTCAGACCATCTGTAGATTTTGTTTTCTGGTACATCCGAGAAAAGAAGGGCCTGCTGGTCCTTAAGCCAGAGGGTTCCTTCCGCCCAATTAAATCCACGGGCGACAGTAGTTATTCTGGAATTTTCGGAGAGAAATCTTTTTGCCTGTTTATCTAAAATTTCGATTCGTATCTCATCGCCCTTTACATTACCGGCGGACAGTTTGGGTTGATTTATTTGTTTACAACCTGAGAATGAAATGATTATTGGCAATAGAATTTGAAAGAAATCCATTTGTATCCTGTTTGTGATATTCATTGACCACAAAATAAATCGTTTGAGTTGGGTTATTTGCTTTTTCTGGGTGAAAGTACAGTTCTTGCTTCGTCTATAGTAAGTAAAATATAATATAATTGTCTGACAATCAACTAAATATAACTAAATATTCGTTTTGTTTAGATGCATGGATGGGACAACGTTTGACATAACCCAGGTGAAATCAATTACCCCCTGAAAGGTTAAATATTGGAGTCCATGCTTTATGGATTTATTAGGCCAGCCGTGTTGACCGATTTAAGAGTAGTTGATATAGTTTCAGTAATCTGGAACTTTTATTTGTCGTGGATATGGAGTGAATGTTCCACGTGAAACAAATATCAATCTCCAGGAGCTGAGTTAGATCTCTTTTACCTCAACCAGAAATTCATAAAGTAACCTGTTAAACTCCTCCGGGTGCTCCATCATAGGCGCATGTCCGCATTTGTCAAGGAGGAATAATCGGGAATCGGGAAGAAGTTCGTGGAATTTTTCGCCAACAAAGGCAGGAGTTATCGTATCATCCTTTCCCCAGACCAGCAAAACAGGCCTCTTAATATTGTGCAGTCTGTCCCCAATATTGTGGCGTATTGCAGATTTAGCTATGGCGATAACCCGAATAGCTTTATTCCGGTCATTGACTATGTCGTATACCTCATCAACCAATTCCTTCGTAGCAACTGCAGGATCATAAAATGTGGTTTCTGTTTTCTTCTGCACAAATTCATAATTTCCTCTCTTGGGGAAGGTGCTTCCCAGGGCTGCTTCAAATAATCCTGAACTACCTGTCAGGGTCATAGATCTAAGGATGTCAGGCCTGTCAAGTGCAAAGAGGATAGCAACATGTCCACCGAGACTATTACCTACAAGATTTACTGATTTATAATCTTTATACCTAACGAATTGATTAACATGATCAACCAGTCCGGTAACAGATAGTTTTCTAAGGGGTAATTCAAAAATAGGCAGAAGAGGGACAACAACATTTGCTTTGCCACTGAAATATTCTATAATAGACTTAAAGTTGCTCAACGCTCCAAAAAGCCCATGAAGAAGCAAAAGAGTCTTCTCGTTTCCAGGGTCGGTTTCAATATACTTATAACCGCTCTCCTCCTTTGTAAATAGTTCCATCCGGATAATTAAAGGTGCTGTTATGTAATCGCTTACAATTTATGTAATTATTTAATGTTTTCAGGTTTTAATACAAGATGCAGGTAAAAGAGTGTAGTGATAAGCAGAATTCCCAAACCCTGATGAAGTGATCCATACACTACAGGAATATATCCTATACTATTAACCAAAGTCAAAATACCTAAAGTAATCTGAACAACTATAAAGCCAGGCAAAATGAAAGATATCCATCTCCAGTTACCTTTATTGATCCGATACCATTTCATTGCAAAAGCACTAATCCCAATAAATAAAAGATAGGCAAGATTTCTATGAATAAACTGGACCAGTGTAGGCATAAAGCCAGATTTATCATAAAGTAAAAAATTATCGCTATTCCACTTATTGGTATCAAAAATCAATGATGGAATCCACTGCCCGCTTATCAAAGGCCAGGTAGGATAATTCAAAGCAGCTTTCATGCCGGACATAAGTCCACCAAAAATGACCTGGATGCTAGTGAGAATAAGCATCGATAATAATGCTTTATGCCATATACTGCCTAAATCATGCTTTTCGTAACCCCTGTGATTTAACCAGGTATAAAATAAAGACAGAAATAACATGATACCCAGGCTAAGATGAATAGTTAGGTTATAAGCATTTACCCATGGCCTTTCAATCAAACCAGAAGCCACCATAATCCAGCCAAAAATAGCTGCAAGGCCAGCCAATACAATAACCCAGATTAAATTTTTCAAAACCATCACTGAAAGTGATCTTCTGACTAAAAAGAAAACAAAGGGTATGATAAATACAAAACCCATCGACCTGGCCCATAAACGATGAAAAAATTCCCAGAAGAAAATAAATTTGAATTCGCCCAGCTGCATTCCCATATTGATGTGCTGATATTGAGGTGTAGTCTTATAGAGATTAAAAGCCTCTTCCCATTGAGCTGGGTTCAATGGCGGAATACTTCCCATCACAATATCCCAACGCGTAATACTTAATCCGGAACCGGTAAGACGGGTGATTCCGCCGAGAAGAATCTGAACAAACACCATCACCACACCGGTGAAAAGCCAGTATGTAATTAATTTTTGATCACGGATATTGTGTGGTTTCATTCAATTCCAAAGATAGACCAAGAAGCCGTTTCAACTCCTTCTTGTGATATTGATGATATAATTCTATAAATTCTTTCTTCTATCATCATTATTAAGGGTGTTAATATGTGGAAAGGAATATTTAGTCTTTCTTGGAAATTCATAAGATCACTTTTATCCACCAGTATTCACACCTTTATTAACATGTTAATTAATTGATATTCAATAAATTATGATATATATTCTATATAAGCTCCATTTTGTTAATAACTAAAAATGTTTAATACTAATTTTTTAAATATGTTGGCATTGCTCTTTTTCTTTTGTCTGATTTCTTGGTAAGTCCAAAGAATGACATCCTATTCAGAGCCCAATCTTACTTATACACAATTTGTCTACAGGAAAAACATGAGAGGTGTTTAAATCTTTAATTTATCCAGATTGATATATGATGTTTTATACTTGCTAATTAGCTTTAATGTTTATAACTAGTTTACTTATATATCAACCTTAACCCAAAATGCGAGCCGTAGTTCAGCGTGTAAGTAATGCAAGCGTAATATCAGATGGTATACTGACAGGAACCATTGAAAATGGATTACTTGTACTTTTAGGAATTGAGCACGATGATCATCGTCAGGACGCAGAATGGATATGTGAAAAAATAAGGTATATGCGTATTTTTTCAGATAATGAAGGCAAGATGAATCTATCCGTGGAGGATATTGGTGGGGAATTGATGGTGATAAGTCAATTCACACTACATGCGAGCACAAAAAAAGGAAACAGACCTTCATTTATAAAAGCCGCCCGCCCGGAACAAGCAACAGAACTCTATAATTATTTCAAAGAATACCTTAAGCAACGAACAGGAAAAGATATTGCCAGTGGCGTCTTTGGAGCAGATATGAAAGTAAGCCTGGTGAATGATGGCCCGGTAACTATAATTATTGACAGTAAAAACAAAGAATAACACCTCAATAATCATACAAAACAAAGAGCCAAACCACGAATACACAAACTAAATTTTAGTACTAATTATTAACCAACAATAAAAGAATCTGATGACGATCCAGGATGCACAGCGCGAAATAGACATATGGATAAAACAATATGGTGGCGGTTATTTCAGCGAGCTGACCAACCTGGGCATGCTTTCGGAAGAAGTAGGAGAAATGGCCCATTGGATCATCAGAAAATATGGAGACCAAAGTCTCAAGCCTAACGAAAAAGAAATAAACATAGATGAGGCTATTATTGATGAAATGACAGATACACTATGGGTGTTGATGTGTATGGCCAACCAGATGGGAATAGATCTGGAAAAAGGTCTTCTGAACAATTTTAATAAGAAGACTTTACGCGATTCTGAAAGACACAAAAACCGCTGAACCAACTTTATACCGGCTTATCTGAAAACTTCAATCGATCCGCCCGCAAAGCATTTCTACAAACCCAAATTGAAAGAGAAAGGCATCCGGCAAAAACAAGTATGGCTCCACCCATCAACAATTCAGTATACTGTTGTAATATAAAAAAATCATACAAACCATGAAGCATAACAGGGATCATGATTGAGGGCCATAAAAACATATAGTTTTCAAATTTGTATCGGGCAAACAAGAAGCCCATGATGATCGCAAAAAGAAAATGAACAGGCACAGCCGTAAAGCTTCTGATCAAAATATTCATCAATCCCCAATCACTTCTGATATAAAGAAATCCTTCTACAAGATTAAATCCGGCAGCAAGCGCACAGGTATAAAGAATACCATCTGTATACCGATCGAATGATCTCCACCGATAAACGACAAAAACCAACCACAACCATTTTGCAGTTTCTTCAATACCTCCCACACCTAAGAAACTTTCAAGGATGATTAGTGACCTATGATTGGCAATAAAATCCCCCAAAAAAATATTCCAAAAATATTCGGCCAACAGTGCTACCCCTGCAGATACCATACCCAAGAAAACACAGAAGAAAAGCTTGCCAGGTTTTTCATTTGAGGCTGACCGGACCAACCACAAGATCAGAAGAGAATAAATGAGAACAGATATCAATGAAACAGTATAAATCATGAGGCGAACTCAGCATAGAATCTGATCAGATCACTGATTACCTGTCGCGTGTTCTCATACATACCTAAATGGCCCGTTGATTCATACATGTGGAAACTGGTTCTTTCGGCCAGAATGGATTGTTTCAGAGCCAGCTCAGCAGGAACAGCTTTGTCGGCGCCACCCATTAAGAGTAAAACCGGAATATCGACAGCGTTTTTAAGCGTGTCACTATGATCTCTCCGATCGCGCATAGCCATGGTGCCATAATACCATGCATTATAATCATATTGAAGCCCACGTCTTATCAACATTTTAATGAGGTGTTCTGACTTATCAATATCTGCAAAAAGACCGGGGTAAAACTTGCTTATAAAACCGGATGCACCATCAGATTTAATGGTATTCAACGTGTCTGTACGAGCTGATTTTTTCTCCGGCGAATCGGCATAAACATGACTATGCAAAAGTGCCAGACTGGATACACGAGAAGATTGAAGGGATAACATTTCTAAACAAACATAACCACCCATACTATGGCCAACAAGATTGACCTGCCCGATTCCAATTTCGTCAAGATGTTTCCAAAATTTATTAGCAAGCGCGGAGATGGAATATTCTTCAGTCAACGGTTCTAATCCGAATCCCGGGAGGGAAAGATAAATAACATCATGACCCTCAAAGGCAAGTTCCAGAGGATACCATGTGCGATAATCGAATCCGTATCCATGTATAAGGATTGTATTTTTTGATGTTGTGGTCATACATCCGAAGATATTGTGTCGGTGAATTTAGGTCAATTATTTTACGATGAGAGCTTAGGGATGTTTACTAAAGAACCCGAAAAGGATAACCAAAGGCTCTTATGTATTCAGTCAAAGCAAATATTACCACTATCTTTCGCGTGTTAATAAAGCAACAGAAAGATGGCAATGACAATAGGCGTACTCAAAGAATCAGCCGATAAACGCGTAGCAATAACACCTGATAATATTAAGCGGTCCCGAATCAAAGATGTAAGTTGGTGGATTGAATCAGGTGCTGGAATTGAAGCCGGATTTGAAGACCAGCATTATGCAGGACTAGCCACTATAAAAGACAAAGGAGAGATCCTTACGGGTGCAGATGTACTTGTTACTATTTTTTCTCCGACTGACGAAGATCTTGCGAAGATCAAAGAGGGAACCCTTTTGATATCACAATTCAGGTCCTACCAGGATCCGGGCATTATTGATAAGCTTTCGAAATATCCGATTCGCGTGATCAGTATGGATATGATACCCCGTACTACTCTTGCCCAGTCTATGGATGTTCTTTCGTCAATGGCCTCAATAGCAGGATATCGTGCTGTATTGATGGCCGCCCAAAAACTCCCTCGTTATTTTCCGATGATGATCACTTCTGCCGGGAGTATTCGTCCTGCTAAAGCACTTATCATTGGCGCCGGTGTAGCCGGATTGCAGGCGATAGCTACAGCAAGAAAACTGGGAGCTGTGGTTGAGGCGTTTGATGTCAGGCAAGCCGCAAAAGAAGAGGTACAAAGTCTTGGCGCTAAATTTGTTGAAGTAGCCGGAGCAGCTGAGGATAAAGGGGCCGGAGGTTATGCAGTACAACAATCGGAGGAATTTTTAACAAGACAACGGGCAGAGGTACAGGCCCGGGCAGCAAAGGCAGATGTCATCATCTGTACTGCACAGGTAAGAGGAAGAAAAGCACCTGTGCTCATTGAGGCGGACACAATTCCACTGATGAGGCACGGCTCGGTGATCATTGATCTTGCAGCATCTACAGGAGGCAATTGTGCACTCACAGAGAATGATAAAACAATAGTAAAACACGGCGTAACCATAGTAGGTAACTCCTCTCTTGAAACAGAAATGCCCGAAGATGCCAGCCAGATGTATGGGAATAATGTCCTAAACCTCCTCAATCACATCACAAAGGAAGGTGTACTCAACCTTAAGATGGATGATGAAATCGTGAAAGGGTCTTTAATAAAATCATAGTCCGTATCGGTTAACACAATATTTTACTATAGGCCAAAGTTTGGAATATCAAGAGCCCTGATATTCGTCATTGATGCCGGTGATTAGAATCACCCGTTCTCATCGGGCGATTTAATAATTTCGATTGTTATTTATACTTTCACAGCACTCCCCCACGCTAAAATGTAAAACAAGTAAAGACAATTTATGTCTGGATTAGCACATAAGATTTATATTTCGATTCTGGTCGGGATAACATTTTTGACGTTTGTATTTCTCTGTTATTGGGGTTTTTCATATTACAATACTAGTTTTACAGAAAGACCATTTCATGAGAATCATGCGATGTTAAAACCCAGTGGTCCGTTTGGGCATGGATTGGGTATTCTGGGTACCATTCTTATTTTAATCGGTGTATTCGGATACATCTATCGAAAAAAAAATAAATTCTTACCGCGGGTAGGTGCATTGAAATACTGGCTGGAGTTTCATATTTTTTTATGTTCAGTCGGCCCTATCTTAATCCTCTTTCATACCGCATTTAAGTTCGGCGGCATTGTTTCCATCAGCTTTTGGAGTATGGTGGCAGTCGTGTTGAGCGGCGTCATCGGTCGCTTCATCTATATCCAGATACCGAGGACGATACAGGGAAGAGAGTTAAGTCTAACAGAGATCAAGGCCATGAAAGACAGTATGAGCCAAAGTCTAAGGGTTAAATATGGACTTGAAGACTCAGTCTACGAACAACTCATAGCAGCAACACAGCGCAGGAATGAAGTAAGCCAGTCAGGTTTTATAAGCATAACAACCAATGCCGGTGTAAAGAATCAAGTAAACAAAATCCTCAGGCAAACACAGCTTACAGGAAAGGACAAAAAGGGAGTCATGAAGTTGGTCAAAAACGAAATGACGCTTAACACAAGAATCAGCAGACTACAGACCATGCAGACACTTTTCAAGTACTGGCATGTGGCTCATTTACCGTTTGCATTGATCATGCTTGTTATTATGGTGATCCATGTGGCCATTACGATTGCATTTGGATATAGGTGGATCTTTTGATTATGGAAGTATTATTAGAAAAGGTAATTATTTATTCCATCGTACTGGGGCTAATCCTTTTGACAATCTATATATATGTAAGGCAACTAAAGAGAAATTCAAAACGAGTAGAAGAAAAAATAAAAAAAGCTAAGGAAGAGGGGTTGCACGAACCGGTTTCGTTACATCCCGAGATTGATGTAAACACTTGTATTCAAAGCGGAGCATGTATTGAGGCGTGTCCTGAAAAAGAAATTATAGGCATAAGAAATGGAAAAGCTACGCTGATCAATGCATCTAGATGTATTGGGCATGGCGCGTGTTTTCATGCCTGCCCGGTGGAGGCCATTACATTGGTAATAGGTACAGAAAAAAGAGGAGTGGATCTCCCTCATGTCAAGCGGGATTTTGAAACCAATGTGCCGGGTATATATATAGCGGGAGAGCTTGGGGGCATGGGCCTGATTAAAAACAGTGTAGAGCAAGGCAAGCAGGCGGTTAATAATATTGTAAAAGCAATATCAAGAGCCAAGGAATCAGAATATGATCTGGTGATTGTTGGCGCCGGGCCGGCAGGGATATCTGCTACACTTGAAGCCAAGCGTCTCGGGTTGAAATTTATTACATTAGAACAAGACACACTAGGTGGAACGGTTTTCTCTTTTCCAAGATCTAAAATCGTGATGACCTCACCGATGGATCTGCCTCTTTATGGAAAGATTAAGCTTACCGAAACAAAAAAATCAGATTTACTTGGGCTTTGGAATAAAGTATTGGGTGAAAACGACATTACGATTAAACAAAATACAAAAGTCGAATCCATTTCAAGGGCGGGAGAAAATTTTAAGCTGCTGGTCAATAATGGAGAAGAATATTTATCCAGATCAGTATTACTCGCTATCGGCCGAAGAGGAACGCCAAGGAAATTAAATGTTATCGGAGAACACCTTGAAAAAGTAGCCTACAGATTATTGGAGCCTGAGAATATTCAGGATAAAAACATTTTGGTTGTGGGGGGCGGTGATTCAGCGATAGAGGCGGCATTAGCTCTTGCAGATCAAAACAAAGTTATTCTGTCGTACCGGGGAGAAGCGTTTCAGCGCATCAAAGTAAAAAATGGCGAAAAAGTAAACAAAGCAATTGCTGACGGAACAGTCGAAGTCAGGTTCAACTCCAATGTGGTAGAAATAGATGAACTAAGTATCATCATCGCTTTGTCAGACAAGGAAATGAAGACCATTAAAAATGACCTTGTTTATATTTTCGCAGGGGGCGAATTACCGACAGATTTTCTAAAAAAGGCGGGGATAGATATTTCTACCAAATTTGGTCACGCGGTTTTAAAACACGATAAAAAACGCTGAATGCAACCAACTAAAATGAATCTATCATCAATAATAAAACCCATATTCAGCGCATTCCTGATCTGTTTCGCTTTTACGGTGACGGGCCAAATATCCCCCGGAGAACTTGCCAGCCCACACGCGCAGCTGGAAGGAATGCTCAATTGTACACAATGCCATGTGCTCGGCGATAAAGTATCAAATGAAAAATGTCTCGAATGTCATAAGGAAATAAAAAGCCTTGTGGATCAGGATAAGGGCTATCATGCTTCGTCAGAAGTAGAAGGAAAAGAATGTGTTTCCTGCCACAGCGATCATCATGGAAAAAACTTTCAGATCATACGTTTTGATACAGAGAAGTTTAATCACGCACTTACAGGGTATAAGCTGACAGGTGCTCACCAGAAACTGGACTGTAATGAATGCCATAATGATGATAAAATAGATTCATACGAATTAAAAAAGAAAAAATATACATATCTGGGTCTCAAAACAGAGTGTATATCTTGTCATCAGGATGTTCACCAGAAAACAATGTCGACCGATTGTGCATCATGTCATAACACCGAAGCTTTCGCGCCGGCAACTTTGTTTGAGCACAACAAAAGCGACTTTCCGCTCAAGGGGAAACACAAAGATGTAGATTGCAAAAAATGCCACCAGATAACCTTTATCAATAATGCTGTTTTCCAGCGATTCGCAGATGTCCCATTTAAGACCTGTGCCAATTGCCATGAAGACGTACACAATAATCAATTCGGACAGAACTGCAAGGAATGTCACACCGAAGAAGGATTTAATGTATTTGTCGGCAAGAGCTCATTCAATCATAATCAAACCGACTTTCCATTATTAGGGAAACATGCGAAGGTAGATTGTGCCTCATGCCATCATCTCAGTGGAAATAACGCAGCAGCAAACGTCTTTCAGGATTATCGGGGAAAAGATTTCCACGACTGTATTACGTGTCACAAGGATGTACACGAGACAAAATTTGGATTGGACTGCAAAAAATGCCACACAGAGGATTCCTTTCAAAAAATTCTCCACCCCGATCAGTTTGATCATGACCTCACGGGATATCCACTGGAGGGAAAACACGAAAAGGTTGATTGCAAAAAATGTCACGAAACAAAAATGATAGATCCTGTTTTACACGACAGATGTATCGATTGTCATGAAGATTTTCACAAAGGACAGTTTGTGCGGGATGCAAAAAAACCGGATTGTAATGAATGTCACAGCATTGATGGTTTTGCAGGCTCGTTATATACAATAGATAAACACAACGAAGGTCCATTTCCCCTGGAGGGTGCACATATGGCGACGCCTTGTATCGCGTGTCATATAAAAAACGAGAAGTGGTCATTCAGGGATATTGGTAAAAACTGTATTGATTGTCATACAGATGTTCATGAAGGATTTCTTAATGAAAAATACTATCCTCAGAAATCCTGTAATCAATGTCATTCGTCTGAAGGATGGACACAGGTATCTTTTGACCATCTCCTGACAGGGTTTGAATTAAAAGGGAAGCACCTCGAGGGAACATGCGTGGCTTGTCATAAACCAGACAGCATTATTAGTGCAGCCACAAAACATATTCCATTTACAGGATTGAAAGCGGAATGTATTTCTTGTCACGATGATATACATGAAAAACAATTTGAAGTTGAAGGTGCTACCGATTGTAAGCGATGTCATAGCTTCGAAGCATGGAAGCCAAGTAGATTTGACCACAACACAGCAAGATTTGTACTCGATGGGGCCCACAAAGATGTAGCCTGCATCAAATGTCATAAAGCGGAAATAGCGGAGGGCAGGACCGTCACAAAGTACAGGCTGGAAAAATTTGAATGTGTGGACTGCCATAAATAAAAGTCAATTTAAATCTAAATGACAGGTTTCACACGGGCAGATGGGATAGTCGTTAAATACCCCAAAAGGAACAGTTTCCTCAACCCAAAAAATATATTTGGTTATTTCAGGACAATCGTTATATTTGTATTCTACTCCACAAATAGGCTTCATTATTTAGCCTCATCTTACCCTTTTATTGCATACCCAAATCTTCGGGACAACGTCCTGCGGGGGGAACGTGTGTTTGTTGCTCATGGTAAGTGTAATGACAAATGGAGTATTTTAAAAGGGTCATATGTATTTTAACTTTTTTTCTCGTCGTGATGGGAGCACATGCGCAATCACCACACGGAAAAGAACTAACCATAAGTTGTGACGCTTGCCATACTTCCACAAACTGGTCCGTTTCCAAAGATTCAATTAGGTTCAATCATGATTCGACGCAATTTTTATTGCAAGGTCGGCACACGATTATTGATTGCAAAGAATGTCATAGCACGCTCGAGTTTTCAAAGGCCGAAACAAATTGTGTGTCTTGTCATATCGACATTCACCAGCAGACAGTGGGTCAGGAATGCGCAAGGTGCCACAATTCGAACTCCTGGCTTGTTGATAACATTGCAGAAATCCACAGACAAATTTCGTTTCCATTATTAGGTGCTCATGGTGTCGCACAATGTATTGAGTGTCATAAATCAGAAACAGAATTACGTTTTGAATCCATGGGCACAGAATGCATAAGTTGCCACAAAAAAGATTTCGACGCCACCACAAACCCCGATCACCATAAAGCCGGGTACTCAACGGAGTGTATTGAATGTCACAAGATCGATGCGTTTCAATGGACAGCATCAGGGATCAATCATGACTTCTTCCCCTTAACACAAGGACATGCCATTAATGAATGTGCGACTTGTCATAAGGGTGCCGATTATTCCAAAATCTCTCCTGAATGTATAACATGTCATGAGGCAGATTTTAAAGGCACGACCAACCCCAATCATCAACTCGCTAATTTTTCGACATCCTGTGCAGAATGTCATACTACGACACCAGGTTGGAAACCGGCGGAATTCAGGCAGCACGATTTACAGTTTTTCCCCATATACAGCGGAGCACATAATGGACAATGGGATAAATGTGTAGACTGTCATACGGATCCGGGGAGCTTCACCACATTCACATGTGTCACTTGTCATAAGAATCCCGAAACGGACAATAAACACGGAAACATATCAGGATATTCATACAACAGTACCGCATGTCTTGCGTGTCACCCGGATGGAAAAGCAGATGGAGCGTTTGATCACAACAACACTAACTTTCCGCTTACGGGAGCTCATACAACTCTGGAATGTTTAAAATGTCACGCTAACGGATTTGCAGGAACTCCGACGGAATGTGTTGCATGTCATGCTACTGATTTTCAACTTTCCACAAATCCTAACCATAATAACCTTGGATTGTCAACTGATTGTGCAACCTGTCACACTACAACACCTGGCTGGGCACCTGCAAAATTTCCGAATCATAATGATTTCTATGTGCTATCCGGCGCACATGCCACAATAGCAAATCAATGCGCATCCTGTCACCAGGGTGAATATAATAACACCCCTTCCACTTGTGTAGGATGTCATCTTCAGGATTATAATCAAACAACGGATCCGTCTCATACAACCTTACAGTTTTCAACGGATTGTGCTACGTGTCATACCGAAAGCGCATGGACTCCCGCAACATTTGACCACGACAATCAATACTTTCCAATCTACAGCGGAAAGCACGAAGGAGTGTGGGACAAGTGCGTTGATTGTCACACCAATCCGTCTAACTATAGTGTATATACATGCGTCACCTGCCATGCAAATCCGGAAACGGATAATCAACATAGTGGAGTATCGGGATATTCTTACAATAGTTCCGTCTGTCTTGCGTGCCACCCAAATGGTGAAAACAATGGATCTTTTGATCACAATGGAACAAACTTCCCCCTGACGGGTGCACACACAGCAGTAGAGTGCATAAGCTGTCATGCTAATGGATTTGCAGGAACACCGACTCAATGCATCTCTTGTCATACTGGTGATTTTAATCAGTCGGTAAATCCAAACCATACCAGTCTTGGACTATCAACAGAATGCACAACCTGTCACACTACTGCACCAGGCTGGAGTCCTGCAAACTTTCCGAACCACAATGATTTCTATGTCCTGACTGACGCTCATGCTAAAATAGCAAGTGAATGTGCAGCTTGCCATCAGGGAGAATACAACAATACACCTACAACATGCGTGGGTTGTCATCTTCAGGAATATAATCACACAACCGATCCTTCTCACGCGGCACTCCAATTCTCTACAGATTGTGCATCATGCCACTCTGAAAGCTCCTGGCAGCCCGCAACGTTTGATCATGATTCGCAACATTTTCCAATTTATAGCGGTGCTCACGCTGGTGTTTGGAATCAATGCGTCGATTGTCATACGAATCCATCCAACTACTCTGTATATACATGTATCACGTGTCATATGAATGTTGAAACGAACCAACAACACGCAAGTGTCAGCGGATATATTTATGAAAATTCTGCATGTTTTGCCTGTCACCCAACAGGGGATGGACAAGGATCATTTGATCATAACAATTCTAACTTTCCGCTGACCGGCGCACATGCGACAGTTAGCTGTGCAGAGTGTCATAGTGGAGGATACCAAGGCACACCAACCGAGTGTGTGGCTTGCCATATAACAAACTTCAACCAATCCATCAATCCTAATCATACTTCATTGGGACTGTCCACAGATTGCATAAACTGTCATACTACAGCACCCGGATGGAATCCGGCATTATTTGCTGACCACAATAATTTTTATCCATTGCTTGGCGCTCATGCAGCTATTGCAAATCAATGCGCAACATGTCATAACGGAAACTATACAACGACTCCAAATACATGCGTAGGTTGCCATCAGGGTGATTACAATCAAACCAATAATCCATCACATATCGCGCTTAATTTTTCAACAGATTGTGCATCGTGTCATACTCAATCAGCATGGTTGCCTGCGGAATATACAGATCATGACGCCAATTATTTTCCAATCTATAGTGGTGGACACATGGGTGCCTGGGATCAATGCACAGATTGCCATACGAATCCAAATAACTACGCCGTATACACATGTGTCACATGTCACATGAACCCGGAAACAAATCAGCAACACGCTGGTGTCAGCGGGTATGTTTATGAAAACTCTGCCTGTTTCGCTTGCCATCCTACTGGTGACGCACAAGGAGCATTTGATCATAACAATTCAAACTTCCCTCTTACAGGTGCGCATATGACAGTTAGTTGTGCAGAATGTCATAGCGGAGGATATCAGGGCACACCTACTGAATGTAG
>JBATMM010000227.1:0-2331 GCA_049289835.1 Saprospiraceae bacterium
CACCGTGATTCCGCTCTTGTCAGCGATGACTTCAATGGAGGCCTTCTCATCTTTCTGAGCCCAAAGTATATTTTTTGATTTCAGACTTTCATTTGAGGTGATCGATTGTATGATCTGCGGATCACCGGACAGTTTGACTATTTCAGGAGGCGCGGGTAAATGCCTGATCGTCGCACAATAAGTTGGCTTATCACTAACTAAGCTTTTCAAAAAACTACTCACACCCAGATTGCCTTCAATATCAATTTTACTCAATTGCGCGCCGACTGATTTGATCACAGCAGTGCTGACAAGTTTCTTTTCGGGTGGGGATGTATAGATATCAAGTTCGATGGGACTCGATGGTGATGTTGGCAAACCATGTATAGCACCGCATTTGACATACCAGTCTCCATCTTTGACGATGACTTCATACACATCACGATCACCTGTTGGCGAGCCTTCAAGAAATCGCACGTATGGATCAAAATTCTGAATGGTTTCGAACTGCGGTGTTTGATTGTCACGTGTCTGCTCGACTGTGGATCTGGCGCGAATAAAAAGATCTGTGTAGCTCAGATTTCCCTTTGAAGCCTCAAGTGCTTTGATAAGGCCAGTCGTGAAAGCACCACCATGTGGTAAATCACCTGCCAGTTGCACACTCTTGCACGCAGTAAGAAGCACATGCCTGGCAGAAGGTACTTCAAGCGTTTTTTGCTTCGCATAAAAGCCATCAACATATGAATCCAGTGTTCTTGTTCCTCCTGTTGAAGGAGCATTTCTTACGCCCCATTCAATATTTGAACCTGCATCACGAGTGCCGGAACCGCTATGACAACAATCGAGAGAAACGACAATATGCGGAGGACCTGCCGGATTTTTTGTAGCAAGTTCATTGAGGAGAACAGCCAATTCTTTATCGGCCAGATTATTAGCTCCACCGATACGACTGTCGATGCAGATTAAAGTCTGGTCTTTCCCATTGGGTTCCAATGCCAGGAATTCAGGGGCTGTCTTTTCCTCACTACCATGGCCGCTGTAATGAAACCAGGCTACATCATCAGGGCCTGCCGCACCGAGATGATCACGAAAACCACTGATAATATTGGCATAAGTAGCAGATTCATTCTCTAATATTTTGATCTTAAGATTGAAATCTTTTGCACAATAGTCATTGAGATATCCTTCGATCTGGTTGATGTCTTTGATGCAGCCATTCAATTTCGGAAGAGGGGAGGGATAGTCATTGATACCGACAAGAAGGACATATAGATTTTTCATGTTGATTCAGATTTGATGCAATGCGATGGAAAATTACATTTTCTGTAGCATTGAATAAGGAGAAAGATGAAGATTGAAGGTAGGGAAATAAAGTGCCGGGTTGAAGAATTCCATTTTGACAGTATGCATTTACTGACAGGTATAGCAATTCCCCCAATCAATGCCAATATACCTAACACAATGCTATGACCATTACCCCTTGACACATGGAATTTATTAGCTTTGAACTAATGTATTGTTGCATTCAATACAATTTTTTTCTCCTTACCCTTGCCTCTCACCCATGGATGTTATTTCCCTTGCCTTTGCCAATGACCGGTCAAATCCGCTGCTCACCCTGCAGGAAGAAGACAATAATCTGTTTAAAATATTGTCGCCACGTCAGCTCAAACAACACTATATCCTGATGCGCGATTCGTATGCATCAATCGAAAGTGTCACGAATACCATTGCTCAAGCTAAAGATCAGCTAAGGATTTTCTTATACAGTGGCCATGCCGGAAGAGATACACTCGTCCTCGAAGGTCAATCTGCTGATGCCACAGGCATAGCTTATCTCTTAGGCCAATGTCCGAATCTCCAGCTTGTCTTTCTTAATGGTTGCTCCACGAAAGGTCAGGTCTATAATCTATTGCAAAAAGGAATTCCCGTCATCATCGCTACCAGCGCTCCAATCGAAGACAAAAAAGCATCTGAATTTTCTTCCCGTTTCTTTCAGGCCATGAACGATCAATGCTCAATCAAAGAAGCCTTCGAACTCGCCAAAGGAGAACTCATCACAAGACATCCGGATATCAAAACAGACATCTACAATATCCTTGACGAGCCTGGCACGAAAGCGGATGAATCCTTATGGGGCTTGTATGTACTCCCTGAAAAAGCAATCAGCCTTGAATGGAAGCTCAACGCAAATGCAGAAGCTACTCCTGCCGGGAATTTTGTTCCAAATGAATTGCTCATCAATACTTTGATGGTATCGCTCGCACTATACAGAGAAGAGATCAAGAAAATGATTGATGATGAAGAAGCAGGTGCCACAAAAAGTATCTTAGATAAACGTGAAGCCATACT
>JBATMM010000228.1:0-6220 GCA_049289835.1 Saprospiraceae bacterium
GGCCTATTATGTGAAATTGCTGAATTATATCCAAAATGCCGCATCCACTTAAGGATCTTGCCATGCTCATGATCTCTACCTGTATATTTTTTCCAGATAGCTTGTTTAGTACATTGCGTAGAAAGCATCTCCTGTATTATCTGATGCTTTTCCTGGTCTGTAAAGAGAAAGGCCTTGGTTTGAAGATGTGTTTTGTCCATTTTTTACACTGTTTAGGTGTAAACCTATTTTAGGACAAGTCAGGGTAAGAAGAAAGAGAGTAAGAGGGTACGAGGGTAAGTGAGTACGAGGGTACGAGGGTAAGTGAGTAAGAAAGTAAAAAAGTAAGAGAATAAGAGGAGTGTGCTTCGACTTGCCTGCCACATTCTATGCTACAGCAACCGTGAGAGTGAGTGACTGAGATGTTGTTATATGAATGCAGGAAGCTGTTGTGATGTTGAATTGATCCTGAAGGGATCAAATATTATTAGCCCCGGGTCGCAACCCGGGGACAAAGGATGAAACAGAATTTTGCAACCCTGAATGGGGTTGAATAAAAATCTGTCCATAAGGCATATCTGTATTCAATACTCACACTGATTTCTCCGCACTTTGAAATACCGGCTCCCGATCCGTCATCCGCTTAAAGAAAAAGATCGCAATCATAATCAGTGTGATCGGAATCAGTGCTAAATAGAAAGCATAATTACCTCCAAAATGCTGAAACACATTTCCTGTAATAATGGAACCTGTAGTACCACCCAGTGCAGAGAAAACTACGATAAGTCCCGACATAGGTCCATGCTGAACTAAGGGTAATCGGCTAAGCATGACTGAATTAATGGTCGGATATATCGGCGCCAAAAACAAACCGATCATCGGAAAAATAAATACGGCGATGGGTGCATTAAACCAACCTGTCGCTCCGGATGCATCCGATCCTAATGCTATTGGCAATCCAACTAACACCATGACAGCCGCCGCTACCAGACTAATCCTTACCACCCAATACCATTTAACTTTCTTCAAAACAAATCCTGCTAGCAATCTCCCTATAGCAGTTGATCCGGCAAGAATACTCGCCATCTCAATACTCAGTTTCGATGGAAGATGAAGTATCTGATTATTAAATGTGGGAAGCCAACTCATGATACTCTGCTCGACCAAAACATAAAAAAAGATGGAAACGATAAACACGATGACAAGTGGCTTTATGATCAGTGTCAACATCTTCTGAAAATCCTGTGCAAACCCTACAGGTGCTTCTTTATGTACTGCTGATTCATCAACTTTTGTGGTAAGCAGTAGAAGGAATGCAAAAAAAGCAACTGCACCCAGTATATAATAAACCTTTAACCAAGAAGTAGATGCAAGATTTTCTGAATCCACAAATGCACTAAATAGAAAATATCCCCCTAACACACCTACCATAAAAAAAGACTCCAAAAAACTCATAAAACTTACATGCTCTTTTTCATTTTCGGAGACAAGGCCAAGTGTGGCAAAAACTGAAACTTTAATAAATGCAAAACCAACACCTATGCTGAGGAATAGCAACTTGGTCATCCAGAAAAATGGAACATTCGGCATGATCATGCATGTGATGCTCACCAGGGCTAACCCCATTAGCATCGTTCGCTTGTAGCCGATCCTTACTACAAAGGAGGCAATTAAGAAACTCGTGATGGCAATCGGCAAATCCTTGAAAGCCTCAAGCACGCTCGCCGCGCCTTTCGTAACCCCAAAATTATTCTGCACCTGCAGGATGACCGTCCCCACACTGTTGAGCAGCATAGCAAAGACAATGTAATTGAGTACCAGAGAGAGCTTTAATCGCCAGAATTTCATAGTTGGAAGGAGTTGAGTGAAGTAAGTTAGTTATCTTCTGGTCTCTCGCAAAATTTAATCAATTCTAAGTCCCCTGGTTGCTGAGCTGAAGCACCAGGCTGAGTTTGGCAAGTCGAAGCATAGGGGATCTAGGGGCAAAAAGAAGTAGTTTTGAACACTATGAAATATGATATATTCTATCCTGAAAAGGAATTTCCTGAATTGTATAAAGATGTGATGTTACTTCATGTTTTCCCGGATAGCAAAACATTCGCAGATGCCATTCCTTCCATCACTCCGGATGAAATCAATACTTTATATATGAAGATTGATCATCAGGACCCAATTCAGATCAAAGCTTTTGTTCTAAAATGGTTTCAATTGCCAAATGAAATTGCAGATGCACTAGTATTCGAAAAGTTGCCCATTGAGCAACACCTATCTTCGTTATGGCAACAACTAATTAAAGAACCTGATAACCCATTAAGATCATCATCTCTTATACCTCTTCCCCATGCTTATGTTGTCCCCGGAGGTAGATTTCGTGAGATTTATTATTGGGACAGTTATTTTACGATGCTGGGGTTGAGGGTTTCAGGAAGAACTGATATGATCAGGGAGATGATCAAAAATTTCGCTTGGCAACTCGACCAGTTTGGGCACATCCCGAACGGCAACCGGAGTTATTTTCTATCCAGATCTCAACCTCCGTTTTTTTCATTGATGATTAATTTGCTTGCAGATGTTGATGGAGCTCATATTTACAAGGATTACCTGCCACACATGTTGAGTGAATATTCTTTTTGGATGGATGGTATTGAAAAAAATCCTGAAGCTTTCAGACGATTAATAAAAGTTAATGTTGATCAGTATCTGAATCGCTATTATGATGATAGTGATACGCCTCGGGCAGAATCATGGACCGAAGATGTGGAAATGTACAATCATGGCGGCAATGCAACAGAAGAATTTTATCGAAATCTAAGAGCTGCCTGTGAATCGGGTTGGGATTTTAGCAGCAGGTGGCTTCGCCAAGAAAATGATTTAAAGAGTATTCAGACATTAGATATCATTCCTGCTGATCTCAATTCACTGATGTATATTTTAGAAAGGACGATTGCAAGGGCATTTCATTTGCAGGACGAACAGGAAAAAGGTGAAGAATTTGATAGCAGGGCAAATAGCAGAGCTGAATTAATTCAACAATTTCTCTGGAACGAAGAAGAAGGATATTTTGCCGATATGTTATTCAATGAAAAAAAAATCGGTGTGCCTTCGCTTGCCATGATGTTTCCACTATTTGCCGGAATCGCTACACCTGATCAAGCTCAGCGAACCATTAACTATATCTCTGGTCATTTTTTAAAATCAGGTGGATGGGTCACTACTAATCAATACACTGGTCAGCAATGGGATGCTCCCAACGGATGGGCTCCTCTGCAATGGATCACATATGAAGCGCTGAAAAAATATGGCGCTATCGAACTAGCGAAAGATGGAGCTAAGCGATGGCTTACACTCAATGAAAATGTTTTTAATCGAACGGACCGGATGATGGAAAAATATAATGTGGAAGATCTGAGTCTTGATGCAGGTGGAGGTGAGTATCCTGTGCAGGATGGTTTCGGCTGGACAAATGGCGTTTATCTGGCTTTAGTGAAAGAATTAAGCACACCTGGAGGTGGATAGTATTATTCGATTTTTATGACCTTAGAAAAAAACGATTTCTCATTTTTCAGTGCCTTTATATAATATGTACCTGGAACTAAACCACCCAGGTTATCCAGGCGATTAATTCCCGTCGATACCACATGCCCAAGACTATTATACATCTTCAGGCTTTCAAAGTCTGCGGAAGTTTCTAAATTATCATAAAATGGATTTGGCCAGATGGAAAAATTATTCTCCGTCACTGGATTAACAGCTGAGAGCAGATATGTCAATTGAAAATGGTTATCGGCGATTTGATCATCAAGATGATGATTGGCATGCTCCACATAAAACATCTTGAAGAATGGTTCATTCGCAGCTACTTCATCTGACCAGGTGTACATAGGAACAATTCCTGATTCTCCGGGTGGAATAGATAAACCATCTAAAAACCAGGGATATACCCCCGGATCACAAAAACCTATTGGAGAACTTTCAAAATGATAAGTGAAAGAATGGATTGTATCCGTAGAGTGATTAGTGACTTTGGCCAACAAAAATAAATTTGCCGGTAGATGCATTTCGTGCGGCCAAAGAAATACAGAGTCAACCCATATTGTATCTAATGAAATATCAACAAATCGAATTGGATTGGCGTCAGTATAATGGTATGCCATCCTGTACTCAGCCTGATACTGAGATATCCCATCACTCGTCCAGGCATACACCCGGTCCGAATAATATGTAAAAATGAATTGTCCACCAAGATCAGGCAAATCAATAACGGTTTCATTAATAACCTGTAATTGCTCATTGATTTGAATCAAATAATCAAGCGCTCCCTTTTTCCCTTTTACAAATAATCCTTGCTCATTTACCTGGATATCATCAATGTGTGTGAAATAATTGGACAGATCCAAATCAAAACTTACTTCCGTTAAACCATTTACAACGTGAAGACTTGCTACATCCTGCGTAATGTGGCCAATTAGGAATGAGTCAAGTGCCATCTGTTCATAGTTATTTACCGGGTGCTGATTCAAATCCCAGGAGGCTACCTGTACAAGATCAATAGATAACACGATAGGATCATCCGTATAAGTAAATACAACTATGTAGTCCAGAAAGGGATTGACAATAGTGAATTCAGGTACGGCCATTTTATTCAGGATCTGTTGTGTAGAGATTTTTAAAACATACAGGGTATCAGCTTTCCGGTAAACGAGTTTGTCATTTTTAAGAAGATATGCACCATAAGGAACATCCTGATCTGCCCCAAAAGTGAATGGGATGGAATCCAAAACCAGTGTGATATATTCAGAGGGTGTCCAAAGGCTGATCCGCAAATAATTTGGACCATCATAATCCGTCGGACCTTCTCGATTCCATACCAATATTGAATCTAAACCTATTGTCCGGGCACCAGTAGAGTGGGTGGATTCAAGCGAAAAACCAACGGAATTAATAATATCCCCTTTTTTATCAATGTGATGAAATGGCCCAAAATCACATTCATAAACACTGGAAAAACAAATAGTTGATGTATCCGAAAGCTGAATAGTATGCTGATTTGATGGCGACGAAATCTGTGCATATGTTCGTTCATAAATTACCTGAGCACTGACTTCAGAAATAATAATCAGAATGCTGAATATGATTGCAATTACATTTTTCATATTCTCACCAAATTAATAATTTTACCCTGCACTAATTTCATCATTTCCAGATCTGTAAGGCCGCCGACATAACAATATTCACTCAATTTTGAACGAACCCAATGTTCCTTTTGAGCCCTTCAAACCCTGTCCTCTTTACAGGTGATTTTTCAAAAATACTATCAAATACTTCTGCAGTCAATTCCAGCCAATCTTGTTTTTTATATTCTTTCAATCTGTCATCCATTTCAAATGCCGGTTCATGATGTGGCTTCGAAAAACGATTCCATGGACATACTTCCTGGCAAATATCACATCCAAAAATCCAATCTTCCATCTTACCTTTAAACTCATCAGGGATCTTTGATTTTAATTCAATGGTGAGATATGAAATACATTTCGATCCATCCAGAATATATCCTGCAGGAGATATCGCTTCTGTCGGACAGGCATCAATACATTTTGTACACGTCCCACAATGATCCCGGATGGGATGATCATAATCAAGTTCCACATCAAGTATGATTTCAGCAAGGAAAAAATAACTTCCCTTTTTGGGATGTATGAGCAGTGTATTTTTTCCAATCCAACCCTGACCACTCCGTTTTGCCCAATCTCTTTCCATCACAGGAGCAGAATCCACAAATACTCTTCCATGAAAATCCCCAACTTCTTTTTTCAATTCCGCAACAAGCTCTTTTAATTTCCTTCGAACAACTTTGTGGTAGTCTTCACCATAAGCATACTTGCTTATTTTAAATGAGTCTACAGACAATGATTTCTGAATACTTTCTTTTTGTGTAGAGTCCGGCATCCGGTATCCGGTATCCGACATCCTCTCTTTCCATAGTTTATTTTTTTCATTATCCGAATCGGATATCTCAGATGGACATTCTCCCGGGTAATAATTATACATCAGACTCACCACCGACTTCGCCCCCGGAACCAATTTCGTCGGATCAACTCTCATCTCAAAATGATTGGCCATGTAAGCCATATCACCATGATATCCTTTCGACAACCACCCTTCAAGTTGCTTTGCCTCATCATCCAATCTCTCTGCTTTCGATATTCCCACACCCATGAACCCATGGTTTAAAGCCATTTCC
>JBATMM010000229.1:0-3058 GCA_049289835.1 Saprospiraceae bacterium
ACGCTGATGAGTGTTCATCGCCTGTCCGGAAACTGATTCGGGTTGTATATCTGCAAAAGTGTAAAGGCCTAATTCCATTTTTAAATTGGTTCAATGTATAAGGTCATGGCAATGAGTAAGGGCAGAAGGATGAGACATGGATAGGGCGATTTATTTTTTAAGTTTCCCTTTTTGCAAATTGCTTATTGCCTATTGCTTATTGCCTATTGCTTATTGCTTTATCGCTAATCATACTGCAAAGTAGAAATTGCTTTTGCAACTTCCTCTGGTTGCTCTTCTTGCGGAAAATATCCACTGTTTTCTAATTCCAACGTCCTCGAATTAGTAAATCCTGAAACAAACTTTTCCAGATATTGTTTTTTAATAACCTGGTCTTTCATGCCCCGCATAAATAAGGCCGGTTTATCTGTAATGGATTGACTTGTAGCCCATAATTCTCCGAATCAAAACAGGTTTTCCTGAAACATGAAGTATAACAGGTTTTCCTGAAATATAAATCCTGGAGGTTCTTTAAGGCTATGAGCCATTTTAGGTTTTCCTAAAATATGTTTTCCTAAAACATGTTTTCCTGAAACATAAATCAAAGCTGGTTTTCCTGAAACATGTAGCCAAACCAGTCACTGCGGTTTAATAATCAAGTGAAATTCATGTCCTCATTTCCGCTTCTTCAAAGCCTCCTTTTCAAGATTTTCCTTAACTCTGAATTTGACCATTTTTGCAATCAATGATACCGGTAGCGGCTTATCAAATGGAAACTGTACAGATCCCTTCGCGCTTTTATACGGATTCAGTTCTTTTTTGAATGCTTCCATTGCAGACACTCTTGGATAAAACCCAATATGATGTGTGTGTGCTGCATACCAGACCAGCAATCCATTCAGCTTGAATGCAGGCATGCTATAACTGATGATTTCTTCTGCCTTTGGTGCTGCTTTGTGAATAGTGGATCTCATTTTTTCCAACAGCACTTGTACTTCTTGAGGAAAGCTTGCATTGTATTCGTCGATATCAGCAGGTTTTGCCATAGCTGTTTTTATTTCTGAATAAGTATTTTTCGTGTGATGATCTGATCATTCATTCTGATCTGAATCAGATAAAACCCGGATGCTGCTTCAGGTAGTTCAGAAGATATTCTATTAGCTCCTGATTGTAGCAAGCCCTGAAATAAATTTATAATGGGTCTTCCCTCAAGATCAACCAGTGTAATGATGACATCAGTTGTTTTTTCAATGTTTATATCCAATTGAAAACGATTGGTCGCAGGATTAGGATAAATTATTCCTAAAAAATCATTCACGCCATTTTGTTCATCGATAGCCGTAATGGTCCCATGAGGCGTAGGCATTAAATCGATCTGCAATGGCCAGCCATGATTAATACCTGATCCAGTGTAAGCTCCGCGATAGGTCCAGTCATATGTATTGCCATTAAAATCAATATCATAATCCGTATAGCCTGTAAATAAAGCATTAGGTGTAAAATTTCCTGTCATCTTTCCGGCAAGAGGAAAAAGATCAAGGCCCGGGAATGTAGCCAATGGGGCATTTAAATAATTCACAGCATTGGCATACGTATCTGTAATGTTGTCAACGACGAATGATGATTTAAATCCGGTGATCGGAGTTCCATTCGTGAACACTGCATTAGCATAGCAGTATTGATTATAGTTTTGGTCTCTACTGAATAAACCAATTCCCTCATCCGCAGAGTTGGATACAATCGTATTGTGAAACATATTCATTGTCCTTGGCGGAAATCCATCATGATTAGTGATCACAATAGTGCCATAACCTGCAGGTGCCACTTTGTTGACAAACAAATTATCATATGCCGTCGTATTTCCTGTGACTTGCATCAATGCTTCAGTAGGATTGTTGTAAAAGAAGTTGCCATACACTTCATACGTATCATGAGATCCGTTTCCTGTTGATGGCAGATGATCCATGAGGATGTTAGGCCTTGATCCATCACCCTGACCAATAGGTGTAGACCCACTATCCTTACTCCAAACATTATATCTGATGATTGTCTTTTGATTATCCACGGCAGTCCCGGGAAAAATATCACGTACTCCATCATTCTGCGCTTTGATTTCCATGTTGTACCCTCGTGTATTGACGACAAGATTGTTTTCAATAAGACCATTTACAAATGGGCTTGTGCCATCTGAATTGCCAAGATATATACCGGTACCGGCACCGATGATCACACAGTTACGAATGGTCCAGTTCCATGCGGCACATTTTGTACTGATACCCACAGTTTGATTATCACCTTCGATATTGCCACCATTGTTGACGATGATGATATCTTCAATGATGATATGATGTGCATATGTATTACCTCCTCCACCTGCTTTGATACCATCGACATAATTGATGTTCTGGCCATCAATTTTAAGTCTTTTGATGACGAGATATGAACAGTTTGTGAAATCCAC
Source organism: Saprospiraceae bacterium (assembly GCA_049289835.1). Lineage (GTDB taxonomy): Bacteria > Bacteroidota > Bacteroidia > Chitinophagales > Saprospiraceae > Opimibacter. The sequence goes on from JBATMM010000229.1 coordinate 2,441, forward strand.
TGTATTGCAGCAGGCATTGGCCAGCAGCACTGTGTTATTGTTATCGCCCATGATCACAATCGGATTGAGAGCAGTACCATTCTTGTTGTTTAGATTGAGCTGATGTGTATAATTGCCGGCAGAAAGAAACAAAGTATCACCCGGCACAAGACCAGCAATGAATGTTGTATAGTTGTTGGGATTGGCGATAATGAAATTGGCATTTGCGAAATGAAAGGAGAGAAGCGTTATGGCTAACGAAAGTAAAGTAGTTTTCATGGTCATCAATTTGACAGGATTTTTACTTGTCAAATATACGGATTAAGTAGCTGACAGATGAGAATAGGCAATAAGCAATTGGCAATAAGCAATAGGCAATAGGCAATAGGCAATTGGCAATGAGCAAAAAGCAAAGGAATAAAAAGCAAAAAATAATTTGGGTACAAAAGTCAATTTAGAATTAGATTCTCTTCCGATCTTTCTTGGACCAACGCAATGGAATAATTTTGTAGTTAATGTTTTTATTTGGTTAAGAAAATATTGCTGACCGACTGAATTTCGGATGACCTGGTTTTGTCTCTAAGAACAATTACAGCCTTATATGCATCTGTTGGATTCCATTCATATGCATACTTCAAA
>JBATMM010000230.1:0-2664 GCA_049289835.1 Saprospiraceae bacterium
CATCTTATCTACCGCGATAAGCATACGGGAGAAGGAAAAGCTACCGTCGGATTTTACTATGGATTTGCCAATGTGGATGAAAAGGCAGATTATGATGCAACGTATGATGCGATTGAGCAATTCATGAGTCATTTCAACGGATGACAAAGTAGAAATAGATTTTCTTTCGCACCTACGGCGCGAGGTAGGCTCCTCCTTCGTCGGAGGTTACCAACCTATGGCCCTTACGGGGCTTCTCATATCAAAATGAATTCTCACTCTCTCTCCGCTATTTTAATTTTGAACTTAAAATCAATATTCACTATCTCTTTCCACTAGAAAAACATCCTCAAGCAGCTTGTAGCTGCAACGTCAGATCTCACGCTATTGCCCTCTTACTGTCTTACCCTCTTACTGTCTTACAAGTCAAACCCAATATCTCTTCTGAAATACTTCCCTTCAAACTCTATCCGCTCCGCATTGATCAGAGATTTATCTATCGCCCTTTGCATATTGCTGGCAAGGCTTGTTACAGCCAGGACGCGCCCACCTGTTGTGATCGCAGAACCATTAAAAATAGTTGTTCCTGCATGATAGATCCGGCTGCCATCGACACGGTCAAGATTTGTAATGATCTTTCCTTTCTCATAATCGCCAGGATAACCACCTGAAACCAACATGATGGTGGCTGCAGAACGGGAATCAATTTTAAGTTGGAGGTCCGACAAATGTCCATTCCAGGCCGCCAAAAGGATTTCGACGAAATCAGAATTGATCCTTGGAAGGATTACTTCGGTCTCAGGATCTCCCAGTCTGCAATTGTATTCAATCACATACGGATCGCCATTGACATTGATCAATCCAAAAAAGATAAAACCTGTATAGTTTATTTTTTCATCACGGATGCCTTTTACAGTTGGCTCAATGATTTGTGCTGTCACTTTTTTCCAGAGGGTATCATCCACAAAGGGCACCGGTGACACTGCACCCATTCCACCGGTATTAAGCCCTGTATCTCCTTCACCGATTCTTTTATAATCCTTAGCTTCAGGCAAAAGGATATAATTTTTTCCATCAGTCAATACAAAAACAGAAAACTCTATACCGGAAAGAAATTCTTCGATCACTACCGTAGCACTTGCTTCTCCGAATTTGCCGGAGAGCATTTCAGTGATTTCATTTTTAGCTTCTTCAATCGAATCGCATATGAGCACACCTTTTCCGGCAGCGAGTCCATCAGCTTTAAGAACTACGGGAATAGAATGTGAATCGAGGTATGTAAGCGCTTCTTTGATTTGATTTTTTTCAAATGACTTATAGGATGCGGTAGGAATCCGATGACGTTGCATAAATTCTTTTGCAAAAGCCTTACTTCCTTCAAGCTTGGCACCCTCTTTTGAAGGACCGATGATGGGTATGTTTTTTAATGCATCATCCTCAGAAAAGAAATCGACTATCCCTGCCACGAGTGGTACTTCCGGCCCAACCATCACAAGATTGATATTTTCATTGACGACCAATGATTTGATCGCTTCAAAATCATTTGTATCTATTGCAATATTTTTTCCCAGTGTAGCCGTCCCGGCATTCCCCGGTGCTATGAAAAGCAATTCGCAATGTGGACTTGAAGCGATTTTATCCGCGATAGCATGCTCACGGCCGCCGCTTCCGATGATGAGAATATTCATGGAGTGAATATAAAACTCTTATTCTACCCTCTGTTCCCTTCGCCTAAGTCTTATCCTCAGCCTTAGCTTTTTGAGACAGATCCTGTTTCGCACCTACGGAGCGATTGTGATTTTTCTTTATCCGATGTTACCAACCTTTGGCCCCTCTGGGGCGGTATAGATCTTTCATTTCCCTGCATAACCAACCCTTTGGCCCCTTTGTGTCTTTATAGATTTCGCATTTGCCACTAAAGTGATGAAGCACTAATAAAGATTAATTTTTCCTTCGCCTTCACCTTCACCTTTTCTCAGCCTTCGCCTCAGCCTTCGCCTTCTCCTTTCCTTCGCCTTCGCCTTCACCTCCGCCTCCGCCTTCGCCTTTTTCCTTACATTTGCGCCTTTTATAATATGTACGAATATATTCAGGGCAAGGTAGTCAGCAGGCATCCCACACACGTGGTAGTAGAGACAGGTGGCATAGGCTATTTTCTGCATATCACCCTTCAAAGCTATGATCAGATCAGAGAAGGGGTAGAACAGAAAATATACACCTGGCTCCAGGTCCGTGAAGATGTCCAGCAACTATGGGGTTTTATGGAACAGGCTGAAAGAGAAGTTTTTCTCCATCTGATTAGCATTTCAGGCATTGGTCCCAACACAGCCAGGCTTATTCTATCCGGCATGACCCCTGAAGAATGCAGACAGGCCATCGTGACAGATAATGAGATCGCATTCAAACAGGTCAAAGGTGTAGGCCCCAAAACAGCCAAGCGCGTCATTATAGAATTGAAAGACAAAATGTTAAAAACGGCGGGTGATCAGCTCATTATCAAAGCCGGTGGCTCAAAACACCAGGCTATGGCTGAAGCATTGTCCGCCCTGATCACTCTGGGATTCATCAAAAGTCATGCAGAAAAGGCTCTTAACCAGATCACTAAAGAAGAAGGATTTGATCTTCCGACAGAAACTTTGGTCAGAATGGCATTACGCCTGTTATCAGCCTGATCAGACATAATTC
>JBATMM010000231.1:0-1745 GCA_049289835.1 Saprospiraceae bacterium
TCTATAATCAGCAAGAATAAAATAACTGCCGTAGCAAGGAAGAAATTTCAACGGAAGTCCTTCCATCAATTTCAAAAACAAATCACGTTTGTCCTGGTAAAAAGAAGCCAACGAACCAAAATCTCCATGATGTTGAATATACTTAGCTATCGCCAATTGAATTGGCCTGTTGACCGAAAAGACATTGAACTGATGGATCTTTCTCAACTCTGTGGTTAAAGCAGGAGGAGCAATCACATATCCTATCTTCCAGCCCGTGACATGCAGACTCTTTCCAAAAGAGAAAACCACAAATGATCTTTTGTATAATTCAGGATAGCGCAAAACCGATTCATGTCGATGTCCATCAAAGATGATGTGCTCATACACTTCATCACTGATGAGATATATTCCATGCTTAACAAGGATCTCTTCCAACCGTTTTAAATCTTCTTTTTCTAATACTACACCACATGGATTGTGCGGCGTATTGATCATGATTAGTTTGGTGTGATTCGAAATCAGTGATTCAACATGATCCCAATCCACTTTGTAAGACGGAGGAAGCAACTGAACTGTTTGTACACTACCACCGAAAGAAATCACAGAAGGAATATAGCTGTCATAGCTAGGCTCCAGCACGATCACCTCATCACCCTGGCTAATCATCGCCCCAATGATGGAGTATAATGCTTGTGTTCCACCTGCTGTAACCGTTATCTCTGTATCCGGATCGGGACGCCAACCATATTCATTTTTGATTTTTTCAGCGATCACCTGCACCAAATCCGGAAGACCCGGCATAGGTGCGTATTGATTGTGTCCACCTCGCAATGCTTCTTCAACAAATGCAATGAGTCGTGGATCAGTATCGAAATCCGGAAAACCCTGTGAAAGATTGATCGCCTGATGCTGTGTCGCCAGTCGCGACATCACGGTGAAAATCGTCGTGCCTACATCAGGAAGCTTACTCTCCAATGACATCACGCACGATATTGATAGCGCTCATAGATTTTACTGATGCCATCGGCGAGCTTCCTATCTTTTTCTGTCACAGTGTCACCTGCATCATGCGTGCTTAGTGAAATGCTCACCTTATTCCACACATTGGTCCATTCCGGATGATGATTTTTTCGTTCGGCGAGCATCGCGACTTCTGTCATGAAAGCCCAGGCTTGCACGAAATCTTCGAAGGTAAATTCGGCGATGAGTTTGTTGTTTATTTCGTTCCACATGTGTAAGAAGGTAAGAAGGTAAGAGAGAAAGATCTGGTGATCAAGTGATCTGGTGATCTGGTGATCAAAAAGGTAATCAGTATTCAGTGTTCAGTAATCAGTATTAAGTGTATTAATTTATAAATATTTATATCATTTCTAATGTTCATCCTCTATCGTCTGTGGTCCTTTGTCTATGGTCCTTTGTTACAACTCCCAATTCCACTGATCAAGTTCAGAAATTGTTGCTGTCAGTAAATCAATCGTACCGGATATGTCTTCCATATGTGCCATCTCGATGCTTTGATGAATATGTCTGACCGGTATGGAAATCGCACCGGCGATGGATCCCTTTGCACCTTGTCGCTGTATCGCTGCTGTATCTGTGCCTCCTGCAGGAAGAATCTCTGCCTGGTAAGTGATATTATGTTTTGTAGCAGTGGCTTTCATAAAAGATGTCATCCTGGGATCGCAGATGATAGAAGCATCCATGATTTTTACAGCTGTACCTGCACCAAGTTTCGTCACCACCTCATACGGTAGTGCACCAGG
>JBATMM010000232.1:0-15314 GCA_049289835.1 Saprospiraceae bacterium
TGTTCTGAATGGCGTCGCAGGCAGTGGCCAATGGTTCGATCTGATGACTAATCTTCCGGCCTCAGGTAACGACCAGCCACAAAATGGCGATGCGTGGTATTATCTCTTTACAAGCGCACCAGGTAATTGTCCAAGTTCAGATACGATTCAGGCTAATGTTAATTCGCTGCCTACTGTAGACCTTTTTAATATTCTTTGCGATGATCTTGCGCTTGAGTATGAAGTTTCATTCACAACGGATGCAGATGTCGTATTGGTCAGTGTGGGTAATCTGACACATATAGCAGGAACGGATAGTTTCTCGTTGACGAATATTCCATTTGATACAGATATCACCTTTGATCTTACAAATACGACGACGGGATGTACGAATAGTATTTTTCAGGCGGCACCGGATTGTAGTTGTCCGCCATTGTTGCAAAATAATAGCACACAACTTTGTTCCGATCAGGGAAATGTTGACCTCTCTACATTTGTTGGATTTGGGGTCAATGGAAGTTGGCAACTTGTCAGCACACCTGCCGGAGCGAATCCTGCAACATTGGTGGGAAATAATTTCAATGGGACGAATAAAGATGCAGGATTGTATGTAATGAGATTTATTCGATCTGTTATTCTTGCAGATTGTGTAGATACGGCTGCATTTCAGATTCAACTGCATACATCACCATTTGTTGACGCAGGAAGTAATGCTACTGTATGTGCACCGAATGTCATCAATCTTTTTGGTAGTGGAGGTGGAAGTAACGTGACGTTCCATTGGACAGAAACAGGTAGTGCATCTGTCGCAAATGCAAATGCACTCAATACAAGTTATACGCCTGCGCTGGCAGACATCACAGCGGGTTCTGTCCGTTTTACGCTTACGGCTACTGATCAAACGGGCTTCTGTCCTCCGGCAACTGAGACGATCACGATTACGATTGATGGGACTGCCTATTTTATAGTCACTGCTGTTTCGCAGGTGTATTGCGATACAGCAGACATACAAGTCAATTTTGATGACCTCATTACGTTTGGAAATAAAAACGGGCATTGGTTTTTCCCGGATACTGTCAGCGCGCCTATTACAGGCTCCAGCATGTTCAATCCATCCACCCTTGTTTCTGGTAATTATACAGTTTTCTATACAACTTCGAATGCTGTATTGCCATGCAAAAATGATACTGTCGGTGTAAATCTCATTATCCGTAATTGCGCATGTCCGAGTGTTGCATTGTCTGCGCCGTCACAAGGTATCTGCAGCGAATCCGGAACACAGGAATTAAATACCTTTCTCATTACTGCTGAGCCTGGCACATGGAGTATCACCGGGAAACCGGCTGGTTCCAAACCTGCGGCTATCAATGGGACTAAATTTGTAACGAATAATTCGGATGTAGGTTTTTATACTATACGCTATACACTTACGAATCCTGTAGCCGGTTGTGATGCATTTGCAGAAATAACAATAGAAGTCATATCGACACCATCATTGCAGATCACTTCAGTCAAGTGTGCTGCCGATCTTCAAAGTTGGGAAACGATCATTACGTGTAATACCGGAAATATCACCACTACACAAGGCAATCTGACTTCAATAGGCAATGGACAATATCTTATTGATGGCCTCACGCTTTTGACTAACGTTCAGGTATCTACTACAAATGGCGGTGGGCTTTGCACAAGCACGCTGATGATTCCTGCTCCTGATTGTGCATGCACATTGAGCATATCAAATCTTCCTACTACTATTTCGCTGTGCCCTGATGAGAAAACAACATTTAATGCTGTGGTGAACGGAGCAAAAGGAAATGCAGTTTCATTTTGGATCGTCAATAACGACAGCCTCTATCAAAATTCGCTTCAGGTGGGTACTGCGGGCACATATACGTTTATCAGTCTTGATGAATTAGGTTGCAGAGAAGAGAAACAAATTGATGTCACTGTCTATACAGAGATGGTGCCCGATGTCAGTGTTGTGGACATTACATGCCCGGGAGATCAGGATGGTCAGATTATACTGAATGCAATCGCAGGTGGCAATGGACCATTTTTTATTTCTATCAATGGTGGCAACATGCAGCCTGTGTTATCTTTCCCTTACACATTCAATGGACTGAAAGCAGATAATTATAAAATTGATTTGCTTGATGGATTCAGTTGTGCGATCAGTTTCAATATCATGGTTCAGTCTGTGAGCTCTGAAACTTTGGATCTTGGTCCTGATAAAACAATCCTCGTGGGAGATAGTGTGGAGATCATGCCTTTGATCAGTTTTGTTCCTGATTCTTTTTATTGGACAGGTGATTTAACGCTCATTGATCCACTGGTCCTGGACAATTGGATCAAACCCGAGACTGATCAGGAATACATGCTTTTTGCGATTGATAGTAAAGGATGTCTGTACAGCGATGATATTAAGATCAAAGTACTATTACATAGCAGCATTTACGTTCCAAACATCTTTTCACCAAATGATGATACTGTCAATGACTTGCTTACTCCTTTAGCTGATCCTTCAGTGACGACGATTGAATATTTTGAGATCTTCAGTCGTTGGGGGGAATTAGTCTACTCCTCTCCTACCAACATTGCGCCTAATCAGTCGACTATCGGATGGGATGGAAAGTTTGATGGAAAGAAACTAAATCCCGGAGTATATGTCTACAGGCTATCAGCGACGAATAAAAAAGGAAAGGTGATCCGGATGACAGGAGATGTCACACTTTTGAGATAGTCCTCAGCTTTAACCAATAGCTAATGTGCCTTTCTTATTTGTCACGATGAGAAAGAAAAAACCAAGGATAAAAAATCCACCTAAAGCGAAAATCGAATTTCGCATATTACCGGTGATGTGTTCGATAAAGCCAAATGAAAACATACCGATGACAATGGCTAGTTTTTCTGTCACATCATAAAAGCTGAAGAATGATGTAGTGTCCTTTGTGGGGGGCATGATTTTAGAATAGGTAGAACGGCTCATCGATTGAATCCCTCCCATCACTAATCCGATCATCACCGCAATCAGGTAAAAATGCATGGCTGTCGTGATGAAATAGGCAGCAATACAAATTCCTATCCATAATAATACGGTCAACATAAGCACTTTAATATTGCCAATAATCCTGGAGAGCCTGGCCATCAGCATTGCTCCAAAAATAGCGACTAATTGAATAAGCAATATGGTGATGATCAAATCTTTGGCTTCCATATTGACCCATTGTCCATTTACTTGTTTTTTAATTTCCTTGCTTGCAAATTCTGCAGATGCCAGCATGACCGTCTGGACACCCATGCTATAAAAGAAAAAAGCGGTGAGATATGATTTCAGAAAAGGCATGTCCTGAATTTGATGCCATACTTTTTTCAATTCCCTGAAACCATTCGTAAGCACACTGTGCGTGAAGTCTTTCGGCATGGGCTTGCCTAAGGGAAGGGCATGAAATCCAATCTGTGCAAAACCAAACCACCACAAACCCACGAGCAGAAAAGATAATCTCGGTGCAAATGTGGAATCTGTAAACGTCATCATCACAAAAGCAAAACAAATCAACTGAAGAATCACACTGCCGATATATCCATACGCATAGCCTTGCGCACTTAATTTATCCCGATATTCTAAAGCCGCTATTTCCGGAAGGAATGCATTATAAAATACAAGACTCCCACAATACCCAATAGCCGCTAAAATGGCAAGAATAATACCCAGCTCAAGATGCCCCGGATAAAAAAAATACATTCCCGCACAGGCTCCGGAACCAATATAACAGAATAGCTGCATGAATCTTTTCTTGTTGCCTTCATAATCGGCAATAGATGACAGGATAGGTGATAAGACCGCGATGACAAGGTAGGCGAAAGCCAAAGCATAATTCAGTAGTGCGCTATTGATGACTTTCCAACCAAAAAAAGAAACATAATCAGGTGTCGCATCATTGCCATCTCCTGTAATGGCCAGGTAATAGATTGGGAATATGGTAGCGGTGATGACAAGATTATAGGCTGAATTGGCCCAATCATACATACTCCATGCCCGGTGCAATTTCTTTTCAGCTTTATTTATCGTCATGATTCTTTGCGGTGAGACAGTGTGCAATTTAGTATATTTTAGTTGGCAGCTACTTCAATGGATCCAACTGAACCTTATACGGAATTCAGGTAAATATCTCTATCATTGCCTGAAATTAAAAAAGTCCGGATATGAAATTTCTTTTCTTATTAATGATCGCAGCCATTCTGATCAATTGCGCTTCAGAAAAAAACAAGATGCAAAATATACAATCTACTATAGAGACCTATCTCAAAGCGCATGGGCAGACAGGAGATAATTATAAATTCATCGGGATCACGGAAATAGACACGGTGACGGAAAAAGACTTTTTAGATCGCCAGATGGAATCCTTATCGCTACAATTGACGAACAAAGATGTACGATTGAAAAAAATGGATTCGTTAGAAATGGTTTTTAAAAAAGGCCTGGAACAACATCCTAATGATCAGATGCTGCAGCAAAATCTACAGGATATCACCAGAGGAAAAACAGCGATGTATGTACAACAACACAAACTTGACAGCCTGAAAGCAACTATAAAACCAGACCAGACCCAAAACATCAAATTTATCGGATTGGATTTTTCGTTTAGCTCAAAAGGTGGAAATGGAGCTACTGTGCAGAACCATTATTACGTCAAACTAGATGAGAAGATGAATGTATTGAGTGTCAGCGACCTCCAACAATAGGCGTAAGAAACATTCTTTACCTTTGTGTCACCTAAACAGTACATATGAAATTACTTCTCCGGAATGAAGTGATTATTATCATCATCATTGGGGTGATTTTTTTCTTTCCTTTTCTTGGATCGGTGCATTTATTTGATTGGGATGAGATCAATTTCGCGGAGTGCTCACGCGAGATGATGGTCCTGCATGATTATAGCCGCGTCTATATTGATTTCAAACCTTTCTGGGAAAAGCCACCATTGTTTTTCTGGATGCAGGGTTCATCTATGATGATTTTCTCTGCGTCAGAATTTGCGGCCCGGATTCCGAATGCGATTTGTGGCATTGTTACACTCCTGGTTTTGTTCATATTCGGGACCAGGCTTTTTGATCGAAAGTTTGGATTGTTCTGGGCGCTTGCTTATGGTGGTTCCATTTTCCCGAATCTCTATTTCAAATCCGGAATCATCGATCCCTGGTTCAACCTGTTTATTTTTATTTCCATCTACTATCTCATTTGTTATCACTGGAAGCGAAATGAGATGGATAAAGAAGGATTAAACAGAAAGAAATTTACGTACGTCTGCTTCTCCGCGTTCTTCATGGGTCTTGCTCTTCTGACTAAAGGTCCTGTCGCCCTGATCATTTTTGCAACTGTAGGAATGGTGTACCTGGTATACAATCGATTTAAGATATATTTTAACTGGCTTCATGTTATTGCTTTCATTTTGATCACTGCGTTGGTGACACTGCCATGGTATGGTTATGAGACGGCGAAAAACGGATCATGGTTCATCACAGAATTTATTCGATATCAATACCGGCTTTTTACAACGCATGATGCCGGACAGAAAGGTTTTTTGGGTTATCATTTTGTTGTCATCCTTCTGGGTTGCTTTCCCGCATCCGTTTTCGCTATTCCGGCTTTTTTTAAAATGCCAAACAATAGCCGTTATGAAAAGGACTTTAAGGTCTGGATGCTTATTCTATTCTGGGTGGTGATGATTTTATTTACGATAGTCAAATCGCGTATTATCCATTATTCTTCATTAGCCTGGTTTCCTGTTTCTTTTCTGGCTGCGTATACATTTTACAAGTGGGATCGAAAGGAGAAAGACATGGTGAAGTATATCCCTTATTTTATTGCCATTGCAGGAGGGTTGATTTCCATAGCCCTCATGGCGCTTCCTTTTTTTGCGATGAATATCACGAAATTTATTCCTTATGTGAAAGACGAATTTGCAAAGGGGGCCATGCTTGCGGATGTGTATTGGTCAGGGTGGGAGAGCCTGATAGGTATGGTGATGGTCATGGTCATTGTGTATGGACTTCGGAAATTGAAGAAGAAAAAATACATTACGTCCGCATGGGTATTTTTCGGTGGAACGGCTATTGTGATTTTTATGGCTTCTTCAATCCTGATTCCAAAGATTGAAAGATATTCACAAGGTGCAGCCATTGATTTTTTTATCCAACGACAGGGAGAGGATTGTTATGTACGTACATTAGGTTTTAAAAGTTATGGTGAATTATTCTATACACAAAAAGTGAAACCATCGAATGAACAGTCCTATGACATCAACTGGTTGCTGACAGGAGATATTGACAAGCCTGTTTACTTTGTCACTAAGATCAATAGGGTGGGTGATTATAAGGGTTATCAGGATGTACATGAATTGTACCGGAAAAATGGATTTGTGTTTTTGAAAAGATTGCCCGAATAGTGGAGATTGACGATGGCAGCTACAAGCTGCCTTTACATGTTCTACTTTATAGACATTGATTCAATATATTGATTTGAAGTTACAAACTTCAAATAGCGGGGCCCCTAAATCCCCTGATACTTCGACCGGCTTTACTCATCCTCCTGCTACAGCTCAGCAACCGGGGACTTTTACTTAATATTTATTAATTAAAAAAGGGCTGACTCCGTTGTGGAATCAGCCCTTTAATATGTATGAGATCCTTAGATCTTTACTTTATAGCTTACTTCATTATTAATTATCCCACCAGACAGGGTCGTATATATTAACATCTGCAGGACTTGGACAATTGTTATTGTACAAAACTTCACTTTCAGGATATGGCAGACGTCTTGGAACCTGAGTACCACTATTAGGTGTAAGCGCTGGAATATTTGTTCTCCTCCAATCGGCGAAAGCTTCAGGATCCAAAAACATAGCGATATATTTTTGAGTCATGATCATATCCAGTGTCAGATTTGCGCTTCCATTGGCTACTGCAGGCTGTGCAATATATGCATCATAAAGAGCTGCATCCGTAATTTTTGCATCTGCAAAAGATAATTGTATACCCTCCAGATATGCGTCATAAGCTCCGGATACATCATTGGTTCTGAATTTAGCTTCTGCCTCAATGAACGTTTGTTCAGTATACGTAAGAAATGGCAAAGCAAAATCACCAGTTAAAATCGGATGATCTGTATTTAAGGGTGCACCATAGGTAGCATCTCTTGGATCATTCAATGAGGTCAGAATTTCTTTGTACCGGATACCGATAGCAATATCATTCCTTTGCTCATTGTACTGATACCATGGTCCATTAGCTGTCGAACCAGCGCCATATGGGAGCCGTGCATCATTACCTGCGGCAATTCCTCCTGCAGCAAGAGCAGTCAGAACAGATTGATAATTACCTGTTCTTTTGGCTAATCTTAAATTGACTCTCGCCTGGAGAGCATTTACAAAACCAGACCATTTGGCTACATCACCTCCATATATAAGGTCATCAGCTCCCGGTTTTTTGGAAGATACTCCCTTTGCAAATTCAGTGCGGGCAGAAGCCAACAAATCATTAATCGAAGCAAAGATGGCTTCCTGTGTGTCGAATTTCGGCTGAGGTACATCCAATCCCTGAAGTGCTTCGGAATAAGGTATATCTCCAAAACAATCCGTGGTAAACAATAAAGTATAGGCCTCAACAGCATCTGCAATACCCACATAAGTAAACTCTGTAGCAGGGTCTGCAATCGCTCTCAATTCTTTCAGATTCGTCAGTACTTTCGGATAGATTAGGCTTATCCACATGTTATCTACTGAATTTCCGACAATGGTATAGTTGTTATAAGCCACAAATTGACGGCTTACTCCGGTTACCTGTTGACTGAACAAACCTAAAAATCTGGAACCATCTCCCCAGTAAACATAGCTTAACGCCAGTTGTGTCGTAGGTAGTAACACACTGACCGGAACTACATTAGGCGAGTTGGGATTTGTATTTGCATTCTCAAAATATTTATCACATGACGTGGTGAGTATTGAGAAGCAAATAAAGCATAGTATTAATATTTTATTTGTTTTCATTTTTTTGTTTTTTGGCAATTAAGAAATTAGAATTTAAGTCCAATACTCACTGTATAGCTCTTTGTATTTGGACCCTGGAAGTAATCAAGTCCCTGTCCATTGGAATTGGAACCAACTAAACTTGTCTCAGGATCAACGCCATCATATTTGGTGCTTAACCAAAGGTTATTACCCGATACGGTGATCGTGGCGCCTTCTAATGTTTTATGATTTTTCATCAACCCTGACAAGTCATATGACAGAGCCACATTTCTTAATCGTACAAAAGAAGCATCTTCAATGAAATCTTCAGCTACTACGCCGAATCCACCTCCATTATCCTGATACCAGCCCTGATTTAACTCAGAGATAATGTCATTTTTCTTACCTGCAAGGACCAGATTTCCATCAGGATCAAAATGACCATTTACGCCATCAAATACTTTTTCTGTACCTCTGTTATCAGTAAGTTTTGATCTGCCAAAGAAGGTAAGTGCACCTTTGGTACCATTCCACATCTGACCACCGGATTTGATGTCAAATAAAAATGACAGACCAAAATTCTTGTACGTGATGTGATTGTTGATCCCCAGTAAGAAATCCGGATTTGGATTACCAAGGTGTCTTTCTAAAGGATCAGCCAATGGATAGCCATAATAATCGCTGGTCGGATCATCATCAATGACAATATTTCCACTGCCATCTCTTAACCATACGCCACCATACAATTGTCCGTATTCATAGATGGTCTTATTCCCGTTGGCATCTGTCTCAGGTCCTAAATTATAGATAGAAGATCCCTGGAATCCATCAAGATAGATCTGATTGACACCTTCTGCTATAGAAAGTACATTCGTCTTCCATTTTGTAAAATTAAATCCAAGGTCCCAGTTAAGATCTTTGGTACGTACAGGAGTCAATGTTAAACTGGCATCAATTCCTTTGGTTTCCAATTCACCTGAATTAATTGTGGCTCTTTGATAACCGGTAGAAGCAGCGATCGGAACGGTAACAATCTGATCAACGGAATTTTTCTTATACAGTGATAAATCCAATCCAATCCGATTGTTGGCCATTTTCATCTCAAGTCCAACTTCGAATTCTTTAGTTGTAGAAGGTTTGAGTTTAGTGGCTCCCAGTACATTATCTTTTTCAAAGCCGGTGACACTACCATTGAATGGAAATCCAATACCGTTTGTCCAACCATCATTCAGGTCATTGACTGTTCCTGCTGTCGGAGGCACTACAAATGTTGTAGAGGTTAAATAGGCAGAAGGCGCTCCTGCGCCAATCTCAGCATAAGACAATCGCACCTTTCCAAAATTGATAAAATCTGTTTTAAGAACCTCAGAGAAAATAAAACCAAGCGAAGCTGATGGATAAAAGACAGCTATATCACTAAGCTTTAATGGTTTGGCTGGGTCTATCAAAGAAGATAAGTAGTCTTGTCGTCCGGTTACATTTAAGAACAACATATCATTGAATCCTAATGATGCACTTCCGAAGAAAGAGACGGATTTACCATTTGTCAACGTTTTGGTTGTAGAGATAGAGGATGCATTTGCAAGATTTGGGAATCCCGGGAAACTAAATCCATCACCCTGGATGTAATCGTTGACGATATTGGTTTTATTAAGATTAGTACCCACAGTATAGTCCAAATTCAACTTGCTGGAGAGTGATCCTTTACCTGAAGCCGTTACGTACCAATCTAAATTGCTATAGATGTATGTATCATCAAATATTCGACCACTTGGAAATGCTCTTGAATTAATCTCGAATGATTGAACTCGATTATCCGAATAATTATCAACACCAAGAGTGGTTCCTAAAGTAAACCACTGGCTAAAATCGTAGGAGCCTGAAAATGATCCGATCAAACGGTTCACTTTGTCTTTGAATGGATTGTTGACGATGACCCAATATGGATTGTCATAACCACCACCACCGCGATAATTTCTTTGTCTTCCATTAGGCTGATAAATGGCGTCACGGAAGTTAACGGCGTCTGACCCATGGCCGTAGCTGTTATCAAATGATATAGGAGTTCTCAATAATCCAAGCATCAAACCTGAAATATTAGATCCTTGCTGTATCCGTCTGCCTCCTGAATTAATGTAGTTGGCATTTGCAGTCATATGTAATTTATTATTCAGGAGATTCGTACCCAGGGAAGCTGATGCATTAGTTCTCCTGAATGTATTTAACGGTGTGATTCCTTCTTCAGAAGTATTTCCTCCTGAAATCTTGAAATTGACGACGTCTGAGCCTCCATAGAAGTCTAAATAATTGTTGTATGTCACTCCAGTCTGGAATAGACTATACGGATCATATGGTGTAAATTTCTTTTTAGCTGCAGGACTATTTTGGCTTACTATATTTCCATTTGGATCAAATGGGTTATCTGTTGCGCCATCCCATGACAAAGTATCTGCCAGTGGTCCCCAACTACCGCTCTGCCCTGAAGCAGGAGCACGATAAAGCCCACCTGTTCCCTGGACATATTTATTTGAAAGTTCGGGAAGCTGACTTGCCTGAGCAAAAGATACGGATGTATTAAAATCCATTTTTACTCTGCCCTGTGTGTTTTTTCCTTTTTTGGAAGTGATCACCAAAACTCCATTAGCACCTTCAGCTCCGTATAAAGCTGAAGCGGCACCACCTTTAAGCACGGAAATGGACTCGATATCGTTAGGATTGATGTCCATCGCCCTGTTTGAGTTTGCGACACCACCTAAAGAACGTTCAGAATGGTTTTCAGCATTGTTGATGACAACGCCGTCCAATACAATAAGTGCTTCATTGTTACCATTGAAAGTAGTAGGGCCTCTGAGGACAATCCTTGTAGGGGCTCCTGCATTGCCATTTGATTTGATGGCTTGCAGGCCTGCGACTTTTCCGGAGAGCGCATCTAAGACACTGGTGGAGTTGGATTCGACCAGTGAGCTTCCGCTGACCTGTTGGACAGAATAACCCAATGATTTGTCCTTCCGGCTTATGCCTAAAGCGGTAATCACGGTTTCACCCAGAACTATACCTTCTGAAAGTGAAATGTTGATGCTGTTAGAAACACCGATGGCTACTTCCTGAGTGCCATAACCGGTATAGCTAATGACTAAAATATCGGACCCACTGGGTACCGAAAGACTGTAATTCCCGTTAAAGTCTGACACGGTACCAACCGATGTCCCTTTAACCTGAATATTTGCTCCTATCAGAGCCTGACCTTTATCGTCTGTGACTGTACCAGAAACAGATCTTTGGGCCGAGACCTCCAATGTAATAAGCAATAAGGAAAAGAATAGTAAGAACTTCCTCATAACGATTTGGTTTTGAATTAATTAAATATATTATTCGATGCAAGTACGACTTGAATTATCTTCAAGTTAACAATTACTTAACGTGCTCAAGATAGAAAACGCTTACATGATTTCACGATATTCTTCCAGTATTTTAATCTTGCTTAAAAAAGATCTTTTTCATTTTGTCATATCTTTGATAATGAATGTTTTATACAATAATGATAGATTTTATATTTTGACAGTTAGAATTGTGTTGATTGTAAATTATAGTCAAGTTTTAAGTTCGGTCAGGGGAATGCTTTTGGAGAATTCAAATTCGGAAATGATTTTATATAATTCGATTGAGAAGGATTTGCAAAATCCGGACATCCAGGGTTTTTGAAGTTTATAACCTCTATTTCGTCCGTGATTTTTGGCAGAACATTCTCCTACTCACTCTCTGCCCTCTGCCTGCTGCTCTACGCTTTTTTCAGCTGTTGCATCACGATTTCCTTCCGGCGTCTGCTGATTTCGATTTTGCTTTTGTCTCTCATTTCAATATAGCCATCGAAGAGGACAGAATCGACAAATTCTTTATTCACCAGGTGAGATCGATGGACCCTGATGAATCCATGCTGGATCAGAATTTCTTCAAAATCTTTAAGTGTCCTTGAGGCCAGGAGTGGCTTGTCGTCATCAAAAAACAAACGGGTATAATTGCCATCGCCTTCAAGCCTGATAATAGTTTTGATAGGATAAAAAAATGTTCCTTTTGTCGTAGTGATGGCGATTTTAAAATCTGCCTGTTCTGCTGAAAGATTGAATTTCAGATTATCAAATAATTTTTGTCGTTCTTCTTCACTTGCTCTTTTTTCAAAAAAACGTTGAATAGCGGCCTTCAAATCGTCAGCATCTATTGGCTTTAGGAGAAAATCAAGGGCGCTAAAGCGAATGGCCTCTATCGCATATTCATTAAACGCCGTTGTAAAAATCACTTCGAAGCTAAAGCGATTGACTTTCTTCAACACATCAAAGCCATTCAGACCGGGCATTTGAACATCCAGAAAGAGAAGATGAGGATTGAACGTCTGGAGTAATTCAACGCCTTTGTAAGGTTCACGCGTACTCTGCAGCTCACTGATCTCAGGGACATACCGCTGTATCATGTAGGTCAATGTCTCTATGGCAGATGGTTCGTCATCGATGATAAGCGCCCTGATCATGACCTGAAAGTAATAAAGAAAAAACAAACAGTGGAAAGGGCGAAATTAATCAGCTACAGGTATGGTAAGCTCCACTATTGTACCCAGTGGGTTTTGAACTGCATCCACTTTATCCCTGATGTCCACCGAAAATTCCTTTCCGTATTTTCGTTCAAGGATAGCCAGGCGATTATACACAAGAGAAAGACCTTTCGATTTATTGACGGTTGAATCCACAAGCTTTTCCGCTTTATTTTTTCCGGCTTCGGCTCTTCCGACTCCATTGTCCTCAACCATGCATTTAAGAACATCATGTGTCGGCATGAAAAAATGGATGCTCAGCTTTTTAATACCTTCTTTGGGTACCAGGCCATGCCAGATCGCATTTTCAGCAAAGGGTTGCAACATCATCGGGGGTATCTGTATCTCTTCCGGGTCTATATCATCATCCACCTCAATGGTAAATGTAAAATCATCTGTCAATCTTAATTGCTCCAGTTCAAGGTACAATTGAAGCATATTGATTTCCTTGTCGAGTGTTATAAAATTTTCATCACAATACGATAAAATCATCCGTTGCAGTTTTGAAAATTTAGAGAGATAACTATTTGCCTCGTCGACATTACCTGTCATGATGTATTTCTGAATCGAATTGAGTGCATTAAAAATGAAATGCGGATTCATCTGGGCTCTCAGTGCCGTCAGTTGCTGATTTGTAAGTTCCTGGTTCAATTCAGCAAGCATTCGCTCACGTTCCCGAGCTTCTTGTTCGGTGGCGAGTTTCCCCTGTAACACATGCATATTCTCCGCCTGCAATTGGATATTTTCCTGCTTTATATGAAAATACCGAAGGCCAAGACCCATGGCAAAACACATGCTTTCCGCTAAAACACCCAGCATATACCAACTTCCGTTGTCAAGGTCTGAAAACAAAGTATTATTAAAGACATTGCGCAGATTCAGAAATACCATCACGATACCAAACAAGACCATCAACAGTGTGCCTGTGATCACATAGGATTTTATATCTGATTTTATTTTAAACAGCAGGAGATACAATACGACCAACTGAAACAGAACGGTCAATAGTCTTACTGCGTTTTCCATTGTATCGATCAGCGTATTCTGGGGATCTATGCTATAGAAAACAAAAATGCTGATCGCATATACAAGGAAGAAAATGCTGATGCCTTTAAAAATTTGATAGGTTAAACGATTGGTGGATTTAATATCCAACCAGGCTATCAGAAACCGGACGTAAATGGACTGTGCGGTGAACGCAAGAACCTCATTGAAATAGTCATCGGAATTGGTAAAGTAAATAAGAAAGTGACCCAATTTTGTATAGACGTCGATCTGGATAAATGCGTATAACGCCTGCACAAACAAGAACAGCGAATACAGTCCGAAGAGTGAGTATCTGCTTTTAAAATAGAGGAAGAAAAAAAAGAAAAAGCCAAAGCCTATCGCGCCAAGGAAAATATCTGTAATGATAAAGTTAGTACCTTCGAAACGCCTGGAATTATCGAGCCCTTCGCGATATCCTTCTCCCGACAATAAATAAATAGAGTGGGATGAGCGGCGATATGCGGGCCCTTTATAGACCATCTCACAATGATAGCGTGAACCGGAATTGATGTGAAAAAATTGACTTGGAAAATAAATAGATTCATAGGGGATCTTGCCAAAAAAAACTCTGCCAGAGATCCTATTTATCGGAGGATCATTCCCCAGCAATGGTGTCGTAATCAGTTGAAACCAATCACTGTTACTTTGATAATAATAGACTGTTGTATCCTTTCCGAGATCATTGATCAGATCAAATGCGAGTCTGATGGTGTCGTGACTGTTTTCAGGTTCGCGGACTAAATATTTCTTTTCGTATAAATGGATGGTCTTTTCCCTGAATAAATCAGATAATTTTATTTCCGCCATGGGGGTCTGGCTTCTTATACACCAGGGCAGAAAAAGGATAAAAAATAATATGAAAATGCTATGTATCCGCATGATTCACCGTGAAATCAATATTTCACATACGCAAAAGATTCATTAGTAAAACTGAATAGCCATATTGATGCCAATATGGAGAAATGGCTTCATATCCTACATAGGTACGTCCGGAAATCGTGTTAAAAAAGGATGGGTGGGTGAACGGATTCTCCCGTTTATTTAGTGGAGCGTATGAAAAGTGAGAGAGGTGTGCTTCGACACATTCGACTATCGCTCAGTGCACCGCCAGCTAAACTCATCCTCGTGCTGCAGCTCAGCAACCGAGAAGTGAGATATTAAGACCCGGAAACATCATGATCCTGGCTGACTTCGGTTGAAACTATGTGGTCCCTCTCGATTTGATATCTTGCGGAGAATTAATGACCCACCAATAAAATGGCGAAAAAACAATCCAAAAACCGATCTCAGGCCGAGCCTAAAACGATAAAGACGCGGACTAAATCGGCCTATGACTATACACGCTATCAGGTAAAACATGCCAATAAATTTCTCATCGCTTTCGCAGCCTTAAGTTGTCTTCTATTGCTCAGTGTTTTCAAAAACATTTCCTTTCCACTTTTCTGGGCAGATGAAAGCATGACTGCGGTAGGGACTGAAAGAGTGCTCGAATATGGATATCCCAAAGTACATGATGGAAAAAATGTCTTTTATGATCTGCGGCATAGCAATCCTACCCTTGGCATTGATGAAAAAGATGATGCTTATGTAGGCGGTGCAGGATGGGCGCAGTATTATTTTGGCATCATCGGATATAAACTAACTGAGAAAACTGAAAATATCTTTACGAAAACAGGAATATTCAGAGCCACATTTGCATT
>JBATMM010000233.1:0-2381 GCA_049289835.1 Saprospiraceae bacterium
GTATATTCTGATCATTGTAATTATTTTTTGATGAATGATTTTCTCTGATTTAAGTCCATCCTTCAAAAAAACATAATGAAACTTTCCTAACATATTCGAACTATTTTTACCATTGAACTTTTTCTATCAGTTGTACATTGCAGGTCAACTATGGATAGAACGACAACTGAATCCAGCCCTCTAATGAAAATGATGGAAAAAAATATCCACCCCCCCGTTGTAGCCAAAAAACCAAAGGAACTTACTACTCTGGGTCATACGCGAACAGATAATTATTACTGGCTCAATGATCGTGACAATCCGGAGGTCATCGATTATCTCAATGCCGAGAATACCTACCTGGATACGATGATGTCGCATACAAAAGCATTCCGAGAAAAGCTCTATGATGAAATGGTAGGACGTATCAAGCAGACTGATATGTCGGTACCCTATAAAGACAATGGGTATTTCTACATCACACGATATGAAGAAGGCCAGGAATATCCTATTCACAGTCGACGTAAAGGATCAATGGATGCTCCTGAAGAAATCATGCTTGACGTCAACCAATTAGCTAAAGGCTTTGATTATTATGCTGTTGCCGGGCGCAGTGTAAGTCCTGATAACAAACTTCTGGTGTATGGAGAAGATACTTTGAGCCGAAGAATATATACACTTAAAATTAAGAATTTAGAAACTGGTGAATTGTTGCCTGATGTCATACCGAATACATCAGGTGGAGCTACATGGGCTGCGGATAATAAAACATTTTTTTATACAACCAAAGAAGTTACACTAAGAGAATACAGAATATGGAAGCATGTCATTGGCACACCTGTATCTGATGATAAATTAATATTTGAAGAGAATGATGAGACCTATAGTGCATTTGTGTATAAAACTAAATCCAGGAAATATATTGTCATTGGTTCCGCCTCAACATTGAGTCAGGAGTATCGTGTACTCAGCGCAGACAATCCTGATGGTGAATTCAAAATCTTTCAACCTCGTGTTCGCAGTCTCGAATACGATATAGAACATTATGGTGATATCTGGTATGTGCGGACAAACAAGGATGCTCAAAATTTCAGACTGATGAAAACACCGGAGAATGCAACAGGTATTGAGCATTGGACAGAAGTCATTCCCCACAGATCGGATGTATTGCTCCAGGGAATTGATGTCTTTAAAGATTTCCTGGTATTATCAGAAAGAAAGGCCGGGATTACTCAATTGCGCGTCATTCCTAACCAGGGAACAGAACATTATATCGAATTTGGGGAAAATGCTTACGTGGCTTCCACGTCGACGAACCCCGAATTTGATACAAACATATTGAGACTTAATTATCAATCCATGACTACCCCAGGTACGACCTATGATTATAATATGAATACACATCAGAAAACACTACTAAAGCAGCAGGAGGTTTTAGGTGGATTCAATGCATCAAATTATAAAAGTGAGCGTATCATGGTCAGGGTAAGGGATGGCGCGGAAGTGCCTGTCTCACTTGTATATCACAAGGATACACCTATTGATGGGACCAGTCCTTGTCTGCTCTACGGGTATGGATCTTATGGTATAAGTATGGATCCTAATTTCAGTTTGACCAGATTAAGTTTGCTCAACAGGGGATTTGTATTCGCGATAGCGCATATCAGAGGTGGTGAGGAAATGGGACGACAATGGTATGAAGATGGTAAGTTGTTGAAAAAGAAAAATACATTCACTGATTTTATTGATTGTGGCAAATACCTTACTACGAATAAATATGCTGATCCTGAAAAATTGTATGCTATGGGTGGCTCAGCCGGAGGCTTGTTGATGGGTGCTGTGTATAATATGGCACCGGAGATGTGGGGAGGTATCATTGCGGCTGTTCCTTTTGTCGATGTAGTGACCACCATGTTGGATGAAAGTATTCCGTTGACAACAGGGGAATTTGATGAGTGGGGAAATCCAAAGGAGAAAGAATCTTATGATTACATGATGAGTTATTCTCCTTATGATAATGTTGAAGCTAAAAATTATCCACCGATGTTAGTGACGACTGGTCTTCATGATTCTCAGGTTCAATATTATGAGCCTGCAAAATGGGTTGCAAAGCTTCGGGCTATGAAGACAGATAAGAATCCATTGATGATGTTTACAAATATGGAAGCCGGACACGGAGGTGCTTCAGGAAGATTTAGACAGTTTAAAGAGACTGCACTCGAATATACGTTTCTACTTGATCTTGCGGGGAAACTTGATAAGGATCTGAAGGGATAATGATTATGTGATAATGTGACAATGTGACAATGTGAGAAAAAATAACCTAGTGACGTTCGAATGTCTCTGACTTCGAACCAAGTTAGATACTACAGGTTCGAGGTCAGACAGTAAGACAGTAAGAC
>JBATMM010000234.1:0-14625 GCA_049289835.1 Saprospiraceae bacterium
TGAGCGTCGGTTGACCGATCAACAAAGATTTCAAAACGCCAGTCAACTTACGCTCAACAAAGATTACTAGATTGTTGAGCGTCGGTTGACCGATTAACAAAGATTTCAAAACGCCAGTCAACTTACGCTCAACAAAGATTACTAGATTGTTGAGCGTCGGTTGACCGACGTTCTGGTGTGGTCAAGGCTGTGCCTTGATTGTTTCTTACATTTTTATCGCGCCGCTTTAATATATCCCCATCCGTCGTGTTGCTTCTGTATTATTTCATAGATGCCATCAGGTACGGTCTGCACTCCGGGTAAGAGTTGACTCCTGTCTACTCCGTTATTTTTCATAGCAACTTCACAAACCCTGAAGGCAACATTTTTCATAACAGCATACTTCTTCACATCCGCACTGACCACAGATTTACCTTCAGTAATCATGTCGAGCCCTTTTGCATAATATACAACTTCAATTTTTGCATCAGGCCTTGATGTTGTGATCTCATTGATCCAGCGTATCACCATCTGATGCACTAATGTATCCTTGCTCGTGACATCAAATACAACGTTGTAAGGCGCCGGGGATTGGGCAGAAGAGAAATGGTAGGCCAGCAATACCAGTAAAGTGCTAAATATGATTTGTTTCATCATGATTGTTATTTAGAAATTATCCGGCATAAATATATTTACATCCATGTTCCTGGGCACGACCTAAAGCCCAGACGCCTGAAGGAACTATCTGAATGCCGGGAATCAATTCTGCTTTCCATTCATTCATGACATCCTCCGGCTTCATACCCATCTTACCGGCCAACACTGTGGAAAATACGGTCATCGCAGCATTGCAAACACAGAACATCACACCGCTAGCCTGAAGCTCCGTAATGCCGATCGGAACTGGTCCAACTCCGGGTATAGCAAAATCACCCGGCTTAGTCATGTAAAACGGGTTGCGGGTTTTTACGGCTGTTGCTGCATCGGCGGCCTGAAATGCAGGTCCAATTTCACCCGCATTGAATACTTCACCAAAATTATACTTTGCCCAGATCTTATCTTTAAAAGCATAACAAATAGCATCGTGACGAAGTACGACTACGACGCCACAATCTGTTTCAGGAGTACCTGTAGCGGCATTGGTCATTAAAAATACTTTTGGCCATGCGAAAGGGAAGATCTCGTTAGGCTTGATAGCATCATACACTACACGATGACTGCCCTTGACTTTGTCAAACCAGGCGTCAGCCGGATCCTGAGTCGTGCCCATGGCACTGAATTGATTAAGTTTTTGCTCCTTTCCGACGAGTTTAAACGAAGAAGCGATTGCTGCCAGCCCTAGTGCTACTGCACTGGTGCCTACCTGACGGAGAAATCCCCTCCGTTCTGCTGGTTGTTTTAAAGTGCTGTTTTTCATGAAGAAGAATTTTGGAGGTTAGAAGATTTTTGATGATGATGATTTACGATATAAATGCTAAAATGGATTACTTCACATTTGCCTTTCCAGCGGCTAATATTTCCTTATAAGGGCCGTACTTATGTTGCTCTTCCGTAAAATGATCTGCATAAGGACCAAACGGAAGATCGATTGGTTTTTTAGTAATGTCCGGCCAGTCATTATTAAATTTTTTTTCAGGACGGGGCATGCTACTGATAAAAGCTGCTATGTCCCACGCCTGTTCATCAGTGAGGATGGGTTTCACATGACTGCTCAACTGATCCGGCATGTTGGATTTGATAAACCCGGCAAGACGTGAAATCCGATACATACCTGCTGCAGTATTATAGCTGCCAGGCCCCCACAAAGGAGGATAGATATACGTCATGCTGTCAGCATTTAATTTTCCACGACCGTCAGCTTCATGGCAGGTAGCACAGATTTTTTGAAAAGCAATTTCCCCCTGCACTTTATCAGCAGCACGATCAAGAAAAGGCACATCCACTACCGAAGCACCTTTAGGACTCACACCTTTCTTCACATCCTTTCCTACCCAATTGATGTAGGCTACCATAGCACGCATTTCATGACTTAAGCTGTCAAGTTTTTTTCCATTCATACTACGCTCCATACAATCGTTGATCCGGCGTTCAAGGTTTTCAATGGTTCCGGAGCGTGGACGAAATTTTGGATAGATGGAATAAACGGCGCTGTAACTGTTAGCATACAATTTTGTTCCGGCTTTAAGATGACAGTTCTGACAATTCATTCCATTAGCATAATGGTTCACTTTTCCTTTAGGCCCAAAGTAGGCGCCTGTGTTTGCCACAAGTGTTTTTCCATAGCGAATCAATGCACCGGCCTCATCATATGGAATAGAAGATGTATCCGGAGCCATCCAGGCATCAGTGTCAGAAGCAGTAACGACATGCGTGGTAGTAGTTGTTGAGTCCCCCTCCTGAGTGAGGTACTCACTTAACGGTTTTGCTTTCGAACAACTCATCATGACACCTGACCAGCATACCATCTGAAAGGCTATAGGAAAAAGAATCAATTTACTTTTTAGATTCATTTTAACTTAAGGGATTCAAAAGTGAAGCTTGCCATTTTTCAAATCAACATGACAAATGTAATTTATCCGGGGATTCTTCTGCATCCCATAATCATGGGAGTAAAAAAGGGTTAAATGGTTAATCAGTTAAGAGGTTAAACGAAAGGACTTAAGATTCAAAATTTATCATTTCTCTGACCTCGAACATACGTCAACACCCAGTTCGAGGTCAGAGACACTCGAACGTCAGTATTCCTAATCTGATTAATCCTCACCGCACAATGGTCACATCACCTACAAACAATTCACTGGTCTCCTTTCCATTGAATACATAAGTCACTTTGATTTTGTAAACATATACACCGGGTATCAGCCTTTCATCGCCGAAATAGCCATTCCACGTGAATGGGTTTCTCTTTGATGAAAATACCATATTTCCCCACCGGTCAAAAATGGAACCTTCCATGGAAAGAATGTCGAGATCCGTATTTGTATAAATCGTAAATATGTCATTGACGTTATCACCATTAGGAGTGATCACATTGGGAATGTAAATATCATTCCTGTCTCCACAATCTTCAGAAGGAAGAACATTGAACTCATCAGTTGCCTGCTGACATTCAGTTCTCACAGTGACTGAATAAACTCCAGGTGCAATAACCGCAATAGATGAAGCAGTCGATCCTGTATTCCAAAAATATGTCGCCTCGAACATCTGCGCTACATCAACCATCATCGTATCTCCTTCACAAAGTCGTGGCTCATGGTCAACAGGAAATTTCAAAACCTGATCATCAAAATTGAGACGCATATCATCAGTAGACATTCCGCAAGCATTGCTCAGTGTAAGCGAATAAATCCCTGCCTGTGAAGCCAGAAATGTATTCAGATTACTTCCATCCTGCCATCGTACATCATCAGTTGTCAGAGGACCTGTCAATAACAATGCCTCACCGGGACATAAGATTGTATCGGGTCCAAGATCAACGGCAACAGGTAATGATCTAAAAGTTATTTGGATTGAATCAACGTTCTCTCCACAACGATTTGATTGACTAAGAAAAAATGTACCAGGTTGTGTCACTAAAAATGTCGGAGCGGTAGAACCATTCTGCCAGGTTGTCGTCGTTTCTGAATCTGCATTGGATAGAAGTGTCAATGTTGTTCCATCACAAAGCGTACTATCCGGACCAAGATCAGGAAGAGGTGGAGCACCATGAACATCAACCATGATCGTGTCTGAATCCATTCCACAAGCATTAGAAACCTGTAAAGAAATAACAGCAGAAGATGTTGTCGTATACGAAGAACCTGACGATCCATCCTGCCAAAGAAAATCGACGCCTGTGATGTCAGACATGACCGTCACGGACTCCCCTTCACATGCTACTATATCAGGACCAAGATCTACATCCGGACCATTCGTACTTGTAAAAACAATCAGGGTATCAGAAGAAGAACCGCATACATTTGATATCGTCAACATCACTGTCTGATCATGATCAGCAAGAAAAAAAGTATCTGTCGATCCATCTTGCCAGAGATAAGTTACATTCTGTATACCCGGATCAAGTGTGATGACTTCACCTGGACAAAGAGATTGATCTGCTCCTAAATCAATAGCTGGTATATCAGGCAAAATGTCAACAACAATCGTATCAGCATTCGTCCCGCATGAATTGGAAATGGTAGCATAATACGATCCTTGTGTATCGATCATCAATTGAGGATTGACTGAACCATCGGACCATTCAATATTGACACCCGGTGTATTGATGGTAAGTAAAAGAGAACTCCCGGGGCATAAGGATGTATCAGTTCCCAAATCAATCACTGGCGTAACCGGAAGTAATGAAGCCACTAACGTATCATAGGCAATGCCACAGGAATTAGATACCTGCACGCTTACTACACCAGCATCATTGATGATGTAGGAAGTTAAAGAAGAACCATTATTCCATAGCCACGAAGAAACATCAGAAAATGAAGGTGATAAAAGAAAAGTATCTCCCTCACAAAAGGACACATCATCACCAAGAGAAATGAAAGGAGTAGGTCCGCCATCCATTACTGCAATCGTATCAATATCTGAACCACAAGAATTGCTTACAGTCAGACTATATGAACCCGGAGATGCCACTATGATTGTCTGACCCTGGGAGTCATCATTCCATAAAAAATGAACACCAGATATTCCTGCATCTAGTGTTATGGTATCGCCCTGGCAAAGATTAATAGATGGTGGAAGAGATAGTTGCGGTGGATTGTTACTATAAAGTACCTGTATCGTATCCGAAACGGATGTACATTGATCGAATGCATGTACGTAATACGTTCCTGCCTGTGTGATGAGAAATGTATCAGCTGTACTCTCGTCCTGCCATACCAAGTCGATTCCCGGAAGAGAGGTAGACAAGATTAATTGTTCACCAGGACAAAGACTTGTATCAGGACCGAGATTAATATCCGGAATCGGAGGATGATATTGTATTACGATTTGTTTAGTTGAAGGACCACAATCATTCGTTACTGTCACAGCATAAATTCCAGGAGAGTTGAAAGAGTAGGAATTCTGATCACTTCCATCCTGCCAATGAAACTGTCCAAGCTCAGGATCAAGAACAATAAAATAGGGCTGTCCATTACATAGGATCAGCGTATCCGGCCCAAGATCAATCTCCGGTAGATAAAGCGGCAGCACAGCAAGTTCATCTGTGAATTCGCCACAAGCATTGGAAATCGTCAATGCATAATTTCCAGCATGAGATATTGTATACAAATAGGTTGTTGAACTATCCTGCCATAAATATTCTCCAAATTCCGGATCAAATTCAATTTCGAAATCATCACCCGGGCACAGATGCACATCATCTCCAAGGAAATCGTATTCGGGTGAAAAGTCCTGATTCACCTGTACTTCATCGGTGGTCACATGGCATCCATCATCCATCGTCACCGCATAAGTACCTGGTTCAGAAATTTCATATTCAGGCCCCGTGTTACCATCCTGCCAGACATAATTATATATTTCAGGCTCGAGATGAAACGTATATGTTTCGCCTTCGCAAATAGTCAATACATCAGGACCTAAATCAACGTCCGCTATACCATGTACGATCACTTCCACCTCATCACTTACGCTGGAGCAGGCTGTTGAAATGGTGACACTATAAATACCGGATTGTATTACAGTCAGTGTCGATCCGGTGGAACCATCCGACCATAGATAATCACCATCCGGAATGCCGGGATCTATCACGTATTGATCACAGACTAAGTATGGACCGCCGAGTTCAAGATCATACATATCCTGCACGACGACATCATCGATCAGATAGTAGGCATGATCATCTAAGCTGCATGCAGGATCCGTAGGTGAACTTGCCGTGGAGTTAAAATTGCCTATAGTTATAAATTGTTCGCCCCCAACTGCCTGATAACATCCAGATATTTTGACCCACTCATCATAGTCATTCAGGAATCCACCGGAATATGAGATTTGTGGGATCACATTCATAACATCATTATTGTTTTGGTCTGGCTCACTATTTGAAAAATAAAGACCACAATGACTGACACCGCAATAATGATCAGCGATATTGACAAAGAAACTGACGCTATATGTTTTTCCGGCTACCAAAGGTTCAGTCAGAGGTGTCGAAATATATTCACGGTAAGGAGTATTGGTAATAACCCAAAAGGCTCCTGCATAAGCATCGCCTGAATGGGCCTCCTGGTATCCAAAATAATTAACCGGTACACTAAATTGTAGTGCGGTAGCACACGAATGGAAATAATCAGGAGTAGCGTTTGTAGGACTAAACCAGGGAGCAGCGTATATGATTTCACCTGAACTGTTGGGGCAGAAAATATAGGTTTCAAAGCTGGGATTAGGGACAAGGTTTTGACCGGACAAAGAATGTGCGGAGAGGAGCATGAGGATTACATGCTGAAGGAACTTAAGCCCCTTTTGTAAAAAAATAATTTCGGCCGGCCTATCCATTTAAGCAAAAAGATACATCGAAAAACTTCAAAAAACAATTGGCAATAGGCAATAGGCTAAAAACAATTGGCAATTGGCAACAAGCAATAGGTAAAAAACAATGAACAATAGGCAATAGGCAATAAGCAAAGGGCAATTAGCATTTGGCAAACTAAAATTAATTTGCGTAAATGCTTCGGCTTGCTATACTCAACCATGGGCTACAGCTCAGCAACATTGCGAAATTTGCGGCAAGAAAAAATCGTGGTCTTTCGAGAATTGTTTCGGATTTGCCTGGTCGTTTCGCTTCGGCGACCCTTACACATCTCCCTTGCGCTTCGCAACACAGTGTAACGATTATACCAACGAGCTGAACGGTTGTAGAGACACGATTTATCGCGTCTCCTGTATACGCAAATTTTTGAAATATTCGTGATATGTGACGCGATAAATCGCGTCTCTACGACCACATAAAATAAAAATTTAATTTTTCCTATTACTTTTTTGCTAATTGCTTTTTGCCTATTGCTATTTGCCCTTTGCTTATTGCCTTTTATTTTTGCTTATTGCCTTTTGCCTATTTTTTCGTTTCTTTCATCAAACAAATACAGCCGAACCAATGCGAACATTCTACTACATATGCTTCATTCTATTATCCTTGACGGTATCCAAAGCATATTGTCAATCCGGTCTCCCCGACCCCACCTTTGGCGACAATGGAATCGTCATCAAAGATCTTGGTTTCAGCAAACCTGATTTTCTGCGTGCCATCACCCTACAGTCTGATCAAAAAATATTGGCCGCCGGAACTACCGGTACAGGAGCTGCTGCAGACTTTGTAGTCGTTCGATTTTTACCCGATGGTTCGCCTGATCCTGATTTTGGTGTTGATGGAATAGCTATTATTGATTTTGATGGATTGCCCAGTTCTTGTTATGCGATCGCTATTCAACCGGATGGACATATTGTGTTAGCCGGCCAGACCAGCAGTAACAATGCTTCTGATTTTGCAGTGGCGCGATTAAAGACAGACGGAAGTCTCGATACGACATTCAGTCATGATGGAAAGGTTGTGACGGATCTGAGCACCGCATTTGAATATCCGAATACAGTATTGCTTCAGAAAGATGGAAAGATCATTGCTGCAGGAAGAATGGAATCAAAGACGTTTTCAGATTTCGCTGCTGTCAGGTACCTGGCCAACGGGGAACCTGATCCTGACTTTGGTTTTCATGGAATTGTAGTCACTTCTTTGCAGTCTGAAGATGAAGCTACATGTGGCGTGATACAACCTGATGGTAAAATCATTTTAGCCGGATATTCTTCTGTGAGTGCAAAAGGAGATTTTGCCATGGTACGGTATCTTGAAGATGGTACAATTGACAAAACTTTCGGAACAAATGGAAAAGTAATCACTGATCTTCAGGGGACAGGTGCAAGTGATTTTGCAAGCAGCATGGTCATGGACCCAAATGGTGATCTCGTCCTTACGGGTAGTGCCAATTTTGACAATATGTTTCTTGAATCTGATATTGGTGTTGCCCGATATGATGCTGATGGCCATCTGGATTTGAGTTTTGGAAATCAGGGTATTTATATTTTGGATCTTGGAGGTAACACTCAAGCCTATGGTCTCGCACGTCAGACAGATGGAAAATATATTATTGCCGGCAAATCAAATTATATCTTTTCGCACTATCAATGGCTGATCGCCCGGATCAATCACAATGGCGGGCTTGATACATTGTTTGGTGATCATGGATTGACATTGACGGATCTTAATGGAAATACTGAACAACCTTTCGGAGTCCTGATACAGAATGATAGTAGAATCGTAGCAGGAGGACTGAATGGAGATTTTCCAATGGTTGATTTTGTTCTCGCGAGATACATAGCTGACTATGCAATGTCATACTTCATTGAATCTGAAAACCTGTGTTATGGTGAAGCGAATGCATCGCTTAGTGTTAGTGTTACGGCCGGTGGTGTTCCACCTTACCAATATAGTCTTGACGGAATTAATTTTCAAGCCAGTTTCATTTTTAATGGACTTGCCGCAGGAAAGTATACAGTGACGGTGAGAGACTCAGAAGTACCAGCCGTCACAGGAACTATAGGTCCCGTCATTATAGGAGATGGGCCGGTACCACCCCAGGTTGATTATGAAGTCACTGACAATAATCTGACTATCATCATACATGATCCGGGATCTTTTTTAGTCTCCATCGATGGCGCCAATTTTCAATCTGTTTTTGAATATCACTTTCTACCTGATGGTACATATCATATCGTGATCGTTGATCCAAATGGGTGCATCATTTCGACGCATGATGTTACAATCAATTTTACAGCAGTGCATGAACCTGATCGGATGTCGATATCTCTTGCACCAAATCCGGCGAAGGATTTTCTTTCGATAGGACTTGATGAAAAATTGACTTCAGTTAATGCATACATCACTGATCTTTCTGGTCGAAAGCTCAGCAAGGAGAATGTGAATACAGGTATGGATGGAAATATTTCAATAGATATTCAAACACTTACTAACGGTATGTATATCCTTACGTTGAATGATGGCATTCATCAGGGTTCTGCAAAATTTATAGTGGCCAGATGATATTCAATGGAGTAGATAACCAAACGGTTGAACTAAGGATCACAGGCTACCAATTTTCGAATTTCAGGAATGATCACATTGAAGAGGATTGGTTAAACATTTATACCGAAGTAAAGAGCAATGTGGGGCATTGGCAAACAGTTGACCCTTCGCTTACAACTTTGGAATTTCGGGAATTGATAGATTGGTTTGTTACCCTTTCAAAAAATGAAAAACCGGAATATTCGGACATGCGTTTTCATGAGCCTAATTAAATTGACCGGTACACCTGATGGAAATGGTGAACATGCATTAAAATAATTGGCAGAGAGAAGGTTTATCCACGGAGGACATGGCATGGGTCCGGCGATGTACTCAACAAATGGACATGTAGAATATATTTCAAAATCCGAATTTGGAACCAGGTTCTGTGCGTTACTTTTAAAACAAATGGAAAGGCATAAAGGCAAAGACAATATGCAATGAAGCATGTGCCTGGATTTCCTTATGTTGTTCTGTATATGGCCTGTAAACATTGACCAGTAAGATAATAAAACCGTAGTGTATTCAAAAAGGACCCGAACAAATACAGTTTTCAGATACCTTAAAGACAAAAAACTACTGTGCTCTTTTCATGTTAAATTAGCATATCAGATATAGATATGTAGGCCTGGACATTGGAAAGATGGTGCAATGATTGAAGAATCTTTGTTTCTGGCATAACATAACTTACACGAATCAAATTGAATTTGGAAAATAAAAAGACATTATGGATAACATTACTGCATCCATTGGCAAAGAGCATTATGCCGTGGAAATTAAATCTCCTGGTGGAAACGTAGTCATTGCTGATGAACCTGTTACAAATGGTGGCCAGGATCTGGGTTTCGCACCGCAAGAATTATTAATCGCCTCATTGGCTGCATGCACTTCGGTTACATTGCGGATGTATGCCGACAGAAAAGGATGGGACCTTGAAAAAGTACTGGTGAATATTTCATTAGAGAGAGATGAAACCGGAACAAAGACAATCATCAATCGGCAATTGCAGTTCGAAGGGACGCTGGATGCAAAACAAAGGGAAAGATTGGTGGCCATCGCCAATATATGTCCGGTGCATAAAATATTGAGTCAGCCGATAGAGATCGTGACAAGTGGTGATAAGGGATCAGTAATCTGGTGATTTGGTGATCGGGTAATAGGGTGATCGGTGAATTTATTAATGATGTTTTAGGAAAACACAAATGTATTTAAGGAAAACATGAAATGATTGATGATTAAGGTCTTCTGCCGGAGTTTGAGGATTTTAAATGAGGCTTAATTGTCCTGGTGACAATAATGTTTTCCTAAAATATAATTATATTTTAGGAAAACACAATTGTATTTAAGGAAAACATGAAATGACTGATGATTAAGGTCTTCTGCCGGAGTTTGAGGATTTGGATTGAGGTTTTATTGTCATCGTGGCAATAATGTTTTAGGAAAACATAATTATATTTTAGGAAAACACAATTGTATTTAAGGAAAATATGAAATGATTGATAATCAACAGTTTATAAAATCACCTCCTAATTTCCATCTAATGGAATTTCAAAATTGAATCTTCAGACATGACTGAAAACTCAAAACTCGTTTTAGTCAAATCCATCCACACCCTCATCTGGCTGGGCTTCAATGTGGTCATTTTCTATCTCCTCTATGCTGTGATCGTTGATAAAATCAATAAATGGGTATGGATTTGCATAGGCCTGATCACTTTAGAAGGCCTCGTACTTCTTGTCTTTAAACGCATGTGCCCAGTCACCCTGATCGCCAGAAAATATTCAGACTCCACCATGGATAATTTCGATATCTATCTCCCCAATTGGCTGGCGAAATACAATAAATTAATCTATACAATCATTGTGGGTATAGCCCTCTTTATTTTATTGGTTCGTTTGATTCCAAGATGATTCAATCCATGGTCCTGATTTACTTATAATTCCCTAATTAGTTCAAATCAGGATCAAAATTGTTTTCCACATTGATATGGGCATAACTATCCGGGGCCTTTAAAAATCAAGCAGTTACGACAGTGTGGCACACTTTTTTTAGACTTCCTTTTGAGACCTTTTTACCTGGCCACGTGATTCTAATCATGCTTATCCTTGATATCAATCATATCCGGAACAGGATGCAATTCTGACATTCGTTCTAAATCCGTACAATCATTTTGTAGGGATAGGCTTTTGTATCTACAAATAGTATTTCTGAAATGTCTTTAAACACCACCCTATTCCATTCCTTGCTGAACAATGAGGCATTTGCTTCAGGACAGATTAAAAATTTTCCCGCAGGAACTGTCATTTTAGACATGAATGCATACATCAGATCAATCCCCATCGTGATCACAGGAAGCATCAAAGTCATCAAGACGGATGAGGAAGGAAAAGAGATACTACTCTATTACATCAAGCCCGGCGAAAGTTGCATCATGTCTTTTCTGGCCGGTATACACAATGACACGAGTAAAATAAAAGCGATTATTGAAGAGGACGCAGAAATATTATTGATTCCCGTCAATAAAGCAAGCGAATGGATTAAAGAATTTCCGGAATGGTCAGATTTTATTTTTGGCCTCTATCAAAAACGGTTTGAAGAGCTACTTGAAGTCGTCAATGCTGTTGCTTTTCAGAAAATAGATGAACGCTTACTTCATCTCCTAACTCAAAAATCATCGCTGTTTCACTCCAAAGAAATCATGGTGACGCACCAGCAACTGGCTGATGAGCTAGGTATCACCCGCGAAGCGGCCAGCAGGGTGTTGAAACAAATGGAAAACGAAGGCCTTATATCACTTTCCAGAAATAAAATTATCCTTTTGTAACATGAATCACTGACCATAAAGATGTATCCCTCTAGTTTTACACCCGATAGCAGAGATAAGAAGACAACAGTTTAGGTACAATGCTGTTATGATGAAGTGATTTCAGATGCATTTCACTTTATTATGTTATCACGATTAAATTAAAAATTTAAAATAAAGGGTTATGAAAAAGAACATTGGATCAGCAGACAAAATCATCAGAATACTCGTGGCTGTGATTATCGCAGGATTGTATTTTGCAAATCTCATCACCGGAACAACAGCTATCATTCTCCTCGCACTTGCAGTTGTTTTCGTACTGACAAGCCTGGTAGGTACATGCCCTATATATATGGCTCTTGGACTAAATTCTAATAAAAAAACAATAAACACACATGTTTGAATCCATTAAAAATTTGCTTGGTTTTGAAACAGCCAAACAAGCTCCTCTTGATACCAGAGGTGCTGTCATTTTAGATGTCCGCTCTAAGAATGAATACGCAGGCGGACATATTAAAGGGTCAATAAATATTCCTCTGGATCAGCTGGGTAATAATCTGGACAAACTGAAGGATAAAAACAAATCCGTCATCACTTGTTGTGCCTCAGGCATACGAAGTGCTTCAGCGATGCGCATTCTGAAAGCTAACGGTTATACGAATGTGCAGAATGGCGGCGGATGGACTAGTTTAAAAAATAAAATCAAATAACATGGAACCTCATTTTTATAACGTAGATATCACCTGGAACGAAGATCGCAAAGGTGTCATGTGTTCACCGGAACTCAATCGGGAAGCCCTTAGCTGTATTGAAGTAGCTACACCACCTGAATTTCCTAAAGGTATACCAGGTATCTGGTCACCCGAACATTTGTTTACGGCTGCCGTGAGCAGTTGCCTGATGACAACGTTTTTGGCTATTGCCGAAAATTCTAAATTGACTTTCTCCGAATTCAGTTGTAAATCCAAAGGAAAACTGGAACAGGTGGATGGCAAATTTCTCATGACTGAAATTACCCTTGAGCCTACAGTAACGATCATAAATGAAAGCGATCGTGACAAGGCATTAAGAGTAATCCAGAAATCAGAAGCTGCCTGTCTGATTTCTAATTCGGTGAAATCAAAAATTATAATGGTGCCAACGATTAAACTTGTTGAAATCAGCGTACCGGAATTGTCATAACCGGGCACTGTTTTATACATTGCATATGTAGTCTCAACGGCTAGTTGATATATTCTTTACTATAGATGTCGGGAAGCGATAGATCGCATTCCGACATCTCTTTTTTATGCTAACTCTAAAGAATTGGATATTCAGACAGATAGAATAGATTTCATCCGTATGCAAGTGAATCGTCATATTTCTTTACCAATCTGTATATTCCTTAAAGTACATGCACTTCATGCACAATTGGTTTATGTTGGAGCTTGGTCCGGTAAAGAAAGGTTCGGATTTATAGAGCCACCACTCCTGAGAAAATGATACCCTGTAAAACACGGAAAGGTGAATCCTTAAAAATTATTCTTGTGGGGTGGAACACGACATATCAAAAAACGAATTTTGTTAAAGTTGAATAATTCA
The DNA here is from genome assembly GCA_049289835.1 of Saprospiraceae bacterium. Classification (GTDB taxonomy): domain Bacteria; phylum Bacteroidota; class Bacteroidia; order Chitinophagales; family Saprospiraceae; genus Opimibacter. Next base: position 13,473 of record JBATMM010000234.1, read on the forward strand.
TCTCAGGAATTTCACTTTATGCGTAGAATACCTCCGGCAAAACATATCTTTCCTCTCCGAATCGTTATCATTGCCATAGACATTTCCCGGATGAAGAAATCGTTTATTCTCCTATTTATCGCCTTAATTATACTCAGACTACTTGATCTTTGGACAACTTACCGTTCAACCCCTACTCTTTCAGATGAGATCAATCCTCTATCGTCCATATTTGGGGGCGGGTGGCTTATGATTATCCTGACGAATTTCATACTGGTCGGTGGTATTCTCTATCTTCATTATTTCTACTCTTTCAAATACACACCAAATTCAAATGTAAAGGCCGGTTCGTATTCAGCTTATCTTTCGATGCTTTATTTTAATGAGCCGGGTAAATTTTATCAGGTCTTATACAAGATGCCGGTGGACAAACGCATCTTATATGGCCATCTGGGTTTCGTCCTGATCAGGGCATTGATTTTTGGAAGCATTCTGGCCGTTCTTAATAATACTTTTCATTACTATCAATACTCCATCTACATACATTGGTGTGAGTTTATAGTTCATCCGGCATTCTTTATTTATGCACTGATTATTATATTTTTTGTTTTATGTTTTTATTATATAACGCATAGAGAATTTAAAACGAGCATAGGAACCATTTAGATATTAATGACCATTGCAAAAGCCTCATAACAATATGAAGATTCACACACTATTCCTGTCTCTGATCATTCTGTCGACCTTCTCCTGCCAACGTTTCATTTATAAAAATTACAATGAGGCCAAAGCAAAGAGCAGGTATGATCTCAGCCTGACCAAAACCAGTGATATCACAAAAGAGCAAATCGTAAATGACCTTCTTTCACCAACTCTGGACAGCAGTAGTCTAGTATTTAAAACCATTTCAGGGAAGAAGTATATTCTGGTCGTCATGTGGAAAAAAGCGGGTGATCTGAAATACTACCAGAATGACTGCGTCAGTGGTTATTATAACACACAAAACAGGTATAATTTTGTGACGATCGTGCCTCAGCTCAAAGACATATGCCGTAAAAGGAACTTTGGTATCCGTCAGGGAGTCAGCCTGAGACTTGAGGAACTACTTGGTCTGCCACAACAATCCCAAAAGGATTATTTTGTTGAAGCCTGGGTACAGCCTGCAGATCTGATC
>JBATMM010000235.1:0-10810 GCA_049289835.1 Saprospiraceae bacterium
ACCTCTTAATCTCATGCATAGATCTATTTATCATCTTTCACTTGGTAGCAACCTGGGAGATCGTGTCGCTCAGATAAATCAGGCTAAAAACCTGATTTCAACAGAACTTGGTTCTATCAAAGCCGAAAGCAAAATCTATGAAACCCAACCCTGGGGATATGACGATCAACCCTGGTTTCTTAACCAGGTGATAGCTCTTTCATCAGGACTTGAAGCTGCTGATATCCTTAAGGCGATCAAAAGAATAGAAATTCAGGCCGGAAGAATACCGGGTGAAAAATGGCATGCACGGCATATCGATATTGATATTCTTCTCCATGGTGACGAGGTTATTAACACAGAAAATCTGATCATTCCCCATCCTCATTTCCATGAACGAAACTTTGCGTTGATCCCTCTCATGGATATTGTAAGCCAGTCAATTCATCCTGTATTGCAACAAACTATTGAAGAACTATACCTGGATAGTCGGGATAGCGGAGAAGTGTATATATTCAACGCAGATGAACAGGCCAACTCCTTATAAGTACATCTGCATTGAAGGCAACATCGGGTCGGGCAAAACAACCCTGTGCGAGCTCATTTCAAATAAGTATCCTGCACGACTGCTGCTAGAGCAATTTGATGACAATCCTTTTCTGCCCTTTTTCTATCAAAATCCGGAGCGCTACGCCTTTACGGTAGAATTGTTTTTTATGGCTGAGCGTCATAAACAACTGTCCCAGATCACACTTCAACATGATTTATTTTATGAATTTACAGTGGCTGATTATTGTTTCTGGAAGACACTGATTTTTGCCCGGAAAAATCTGGATGAAAAAGAATATAAACTTTTCCAGCGATTATTTTCAATGCTCAATGCTACTTCACCTAATCCTGATTTACTGATCTACCTGCACCGGACACCAAAAAAATTACTTCAACAAATTCATTTGCGTGATCGTGGCTATGAGAGCGGTATTACTGCTCAATATCTTCAGATGATCCAGGATTCCTATTTTGAATTTTTTTATAGCCAGCCCTCCTACCCTATTGTCATCGTCGATATTGAAGATCTGGATTTTGTCAATGATGCATCACATCTTGAAGAAGTGGAGAAAATTATTTTCAAAGAATATCGTCCTGGATTACATCGGATCAGTCTTAGATTGTAAGAGAGTAAGAAAGTAAGAAAGTAAGAAAAATAGAAGTCTGTCCTAAGGGGTTGACACATTTATAAGGTTCAATTTCCAGTAGCCTTCAATTGTAGCTTTCACGCGAATGGCCTGATCTAAAAAAATTAACTCCTGAATTGTAATATCAGTGACAAGTACAGATGCATTACCTGTATTAGGTATAGGAAACAAGGTTGGATTTTTTTTGATTTTTGCAAGTTGATCTGAAAACAAAAGATTAGCTTTCTCTTCGATTTTTTTATCCAATTTTCCATCTAAAAATAAACGAGCAAGCCATCCTTTACTTTTGAGGATAAGATTCTTGCTTTTGGTTTGAAATTTTACATCTTCGATTTGAAGGTATTGTCGAAGAGGATCCCATACCGGATGAGAAGAGACTTCAATAGATGATCCTTCATTCTCTTCAATATCGGCGTTTAAATTGAGTAAGCCTCCTTCAAGACTTATCTTAAGGTTGGCCAGATGAATTTTGTCGTCGATCGGAATGAGGATTTGTTTATCATTAAGAAAACCGTTTATCCATGATTCTTCGATAAGAATTTCGACCCGAAGGGCAGAACAATCAAGAGATGTTGAATCCAGGTCACTATTATTCATGGTTAAATGTCTACTTTTCTATCCAAAATTATCATTACTCCTGTCATGAAATTCAAAATAATACTACCCATACTATTGATCATATTCTCGATCACAATAACATATGGCCAACGAAAAAAGATTTTCGTGCCAACTTACACACCTGTTGACACTTCATTATTCGGAGGCCTTGAATGGCGCAATATAGGTCCATTCAGAGGCGGCCGTTCCGCAGCAGTCACCGGAGTAAGAGGGAAGCCAAGTCTTTATTATTTCGGATCCACAGGTGGCGGAGTGTGGCGCACCAAAGATGGTGGACAAACCTGGGAGAATATCTCAGATGGATTTTTTGGCGGTAGCATCGGGGCTATCGAAGTAGCCCCTTCTGACGCAAATGTCATCTACGTCGGAGGTGGAGAAGAAACCGTTCGTGGCAATGTATCCTCCGGATCTGGTATGTGGCGAAGCACTGATGCCGGTCAAACATGGCAACATATCGGTCTTGAAAATTCAAAACAAATTCCAAGAGTCAGAGTAGATCCTCACAATCCGGACATTGTCTATGCAGCAGTACTGGGTGATTTATACAAAGACACGAAAGAAAGGGGCATCTACAAATCAGTCGATGGAGGAAAAACATGGCGACAAACCCTTTTCGTCAATGCAAGAGCAGGTGCTGTAGATTTAATTATTGATCCCAACAATTCACGGATACTTTATGCCTCCACATGGAGGGTACATAGAAATCCATATGAGCTCAGCAGCGGCGGTGAAGGATCAGCTCTTTGGAAAAGTAAGGACAGTGGTGAAACATGGCAAAATATTTCTTCTGCTTCCGGACTCCCAAAAGGAATATGGGGAATCTCCGGCATTACAGTATCCCCTGTCAACAGTAATCGGTTATGGGCCATCATCGAAAACGAAGATGGCGGAGTGTTCAGATCAGATGACAGCGGAAAAACCTGGACTAAAACTAATTCAGATCGCAATCTGCGTCAACGAGCGTGGTATTATTCCCGCATCTATGCTGATCCATCTTCTGAAGGTGTAGTGTATGTTGTCAATGTGTCCTATCACAAATCCAGTGATGGTGGAAATTCATTCTCTTCTTACGGTGCCAGTCATGGTGACCATCATGATCTTTGGATAGATCCTGATAATCCTCAACGCATGATCATCGGTGATGACGGCGGTGCACAAGTCAGCTATGATGGTGGAGAAAACTGGTCAACATATCACAATCAACCTACTGCACAAATCTATCGTGTCACGACGGACAATCATTTTCCTTATCGCATCTATGGTGCACAGCAGGATAATAGTACGGTCAGAATATCAAGCAGGACAGGAGGTGGAACAATCGGAGAAGATGATTGGGAATCGACTGCAGGATGTGAAAGCGGCTGGATAGCTGTTGATCCATTGAATGATGATATAGTGTATGGTGGATGTTATGACGGTGTCATCGACAGACTTGATCACAAGACAGGTTTCAGTCGCAATGTTGATGTCTGGCCTGATCTTCCGATGGGTCATGGTGCTGAAGGAAGTAAATATCGATTTCAGTGGAATTTCCCCATCTATTTTTCACATCATGATCCAAAGAAATTATATGCGGCATCCAATTATCTGCATGTCACTACCGATGAAGGTCAGAGTTGGAAAACGATCAGTCCTGATCTGACACGAAATGATACGTCTAAATTGAAACCTTCAGGCGGTCCGATTACAAAAGATAATACTTCAGTAGAATATTATTGTACCATTTTCACGATTGCTGAAAGTCCACGAGTGAAAGATTTGTTATGGGTGGGAAGTGACGATGGACTCATTCATGTTACAAAAGACGGAGGCAAATCATGGCAGGATGTTACTCCTGATTTTCTGCCTAAATGGATCATGATCAATTCAATCGAACCAGATCCACATTTGGACGGAGGATGCTATGTGGCGGCTACGATGTACAAATCGGGCGATTACAAACCATATTTACTTAGGACAAGGGATTATGGGCAAACATGGCAACTCATCACAACCGGAATTGATTCAAATCATTTTACGCGCGTGATCCGATCTGATCCAAACAGCAAAGGAATTCTCTATGCAGGTACGGAGTCAGGTATATACATGAGTTTTGATGATGGCGATCATTGGCAATCTCTGCAATTGAATTTACCAATAGTACCTGTTACAGATCTGACCATAAAAAATAACAACCTGATTGCTGCGACTCAAGGAAGAAGTTTCTGGATATTAGATGATCTGAATCAGTTAAGACAATTGAAGCCAACGGCTCCAAAGGAATTGACTGTTTATCAACCCGAGGATTTTTACAGGATGACAGGATATTCTGGAAAGAGTACAACAGAAGGAACAAATTATGCCGGTGGGTTGAATACATATTATTTTTTACCTGACTCACTAAAAAAAGATGACACTATAGCAATAACTGTTTTCTCTTCTACCGGAGATACAATTGTGTCTTATAGCAATGTACCTAAGGAGAAAAATGAAAAGCTCACACCGAAGAAGGGTATGAACAAATTCAATTGGAATCTGCAATATAAACCTGCTGTAGGTTTTGATGGAATGATCCTGTGGGGCGGTGGATTATCGGGTCCAAGAGCAGTTCCCGGAAGTTATGCGGTTGAGCTTAATTATAATGATAAGATCACCCGAAAATCATTTGTCATCCTACAAGATCCAAGATCTAAAGCAACACCTCAGGATTATACGCTTTATCATGAATTCGTAATGCAGGTGAGTAAAAAAATGACAGAAGCAAACAAAGCTATCATCAGCATCAGGGATATAAGGCAACAATTAAAAAATTACAAGGAACGAATCCCTAAAGAAGATGAGCTGAAAAAAGAAATCGGGAAAATAGATAGTGTGATGACAAAAATTGAAGAGACCTTGTATCAGACAAAAAACAAAAGTGGACAAGACCCTTTGAATTATCCGGTACGTCTCACAGATAAATTAGCCTATTTGAAAAGCATCATGGGAGGTGGAGAATTTCCTCCTACAGAACAGGCCTTTGCAGTGCGGAAAGAATTAGAAGTAGAAATTGATGATCAACTGGCACTTTTTGAAAAGGTAAAAAAAGAAATGATTCCGGTTTTCAATCAGATGATCCGTGATAAGCATATTGATGCTATAATTATAAAATAAGGCTTAGAAAAAATAGGCTAAGGCAAAAAAGGCTAAGGCTGAGGAGAAGGATACTCTGCCTTCGCCTTTTTCTTTGTATTTGCCTTTGATATATTACTTTTGCGGCATATATGATGGGTTATGCAGGAAACTGAACAGGCAGTTGATTTTAAGGTTGCCAGCCAATTAGGGCTTTCTAAGGATGAGTTTGATCACATCTGTGATGTGTTGGGAAGGGAACCGAACTTTACAGAGTTGAGCATATACTCAGTCATGTGGAGTGAACATTGCTCTTACAAAAACTCAATCAAATATCTAAAGACCCTTCCTCGGGATGGTGGCAGGCTTCTGGTTGCTGCAGGTGAAGAAAACGCAGGCTTGATTGATATCGGCGATGGACTGGCATGTGCGTTTAAGATTGAATCACACAATCACCCCTCTGCTATCGAGCCTTACCAGGGAGCAGCTACAGGTGTGGGCGGAATTCACCGCGATATTTTCACGATGGGAGCCAGACCGATTGCTGCCCTTAACTCTCTTCGTTTTGGCGACCCCTCCTCTGCTCACATGCGACATTTGATCAAAGGCGTAGTCAGTGGAATCGGCGACTATGGCAATTGCCTTGGAGTCCCTACAGTAGGTGGTGAAGTTTACTTTGATCCCTGCTATCAGCAAAATATTCTTGTCAATGCCATGTCTGTGGGTATTGTAAAAGTTGGTGAGACGGTTTCTGCCTGTGCAGATGGACCAGGTAATCCAGTTTTTATTGTTGGTTCAGCCACAGGAAGAGATGGTATTCACGGAGCCACGTTTGCTTCTGCGGATCTGACTGAAGACTCTGCAGAAGATCTACCTGCAGTTCAGGTGGGTGATCCCTTTCAGGAAAAATTACTGCTCGAGGCTTCACTTGAAATCATAAAGACAGGTGCTGTCGTAGGTATGCAGGACATGGGTGCAGCAGGTATTACCTGTTCCACTTCAGAAATGAGTGCCAAGTCCGGCACTGGCATGCGTATCAACCTTGACCTTGTCCCAACACGTCAAAAAAATATGCATGCCTGGGAGATCCTTCTTTCAGAAAGCCAGGAGCGAATGCTGGTTGTGGTCGAAAAAGGAAAAGAATCAGAAATCCTCAAGGTATTCGACAAATGGGATCTGGAATGTTCTCAGATTGGCGAGGTGACGGATTCAGGAAGACTGGAATACTACAGACATGGTGAAAAAGTGGCTGATGTTCCTGCACATTCACTTGTGCTCGGAGGTGGTGCCCCTGTCTATGATCGTGAATATATTCGTCCAACATATATGGATGAGATAAAAGCCTTCGATCCACCAAAGAAATCTCTGGCAGAACTGGTTGGGATTGCAAAAAAGATAATTTCTTCACCCAATGTAGCATCAAAGCGATGGGTATATGAACAATATGATCATACAGTAAGGACAGGAAATACAAATACAAACGAACCTTCAGATGCAACAATCATAAGGCTTAAAGATTCTGACAAATCACTTGCCGTTACAGTCGACTGCAATAGTGCATACGTTTATGCCGATCCGTACAAGGGAGCATTGATCGCTGTTTCTGAGGCTGCCCGGAATATCAGATGTTCTGGTGCGATTCCATTAGGTGTTACAAATTGCCTGAATTTTGGAAATCCCTATAATCCTGAAGTATACTATCAATTCGTGAATGCACTAAAAGGGATGGGTGATGCCTGCAGGAAATTTAATACTCCGGTTACAGGTGGAAACGTCAGTTTTTACAATCAGTCTGTACTAAAAGACAAAACAGAACCGGTTTTCCCAACACCGACTATTGGTATGGTGGGATTGCTGGAAGAATCTAAATTTTCAACATCTATACCTTTCAAACAAGGAGAGGACATCATTGTGCTTCTGGGTCCATTACCCTTGAATGTGCATTGTTCAGTCTATGTGCGCGAGGTCCTTGACAATCGTTTGACACCATGTCCTGACTTTGATCTTGAAATGGAATATAATGTTCAGATGTTTATGACGGATCTGATCCATCGATCTCTGATACATGGAGCACACGATGTTTCTGAAGGAGGACTTTTCACAACACTCATGGAGTGTGCAATGTCCGGTAACCTTGGATTCTCAATCTCCATTCCGGAGGATCAACATGCTGATATATTTCTTTTCGGTGAAAGTCAGAGTCGCATTGTCATTTCGATTTCTTTAGAAAACTTTAAGACTGCAAAAGACCTCGCTGATAAACAAGGAATCCCATTCCTTCGTTTAGGTGAAGTAACTTCATCCTCTGTTTCAATAGCAGGAATGGATTTCGGTCATTTATCTGAATGGAAGGACCTCTATCAAAATACGCTGTCCACTATTCTGGAACAATAAAAATTCAATCAAATATCTCACTATGAAAAATCTGACATTCGGTCTTTTTATTCTTTGCATTACCAGTATTGCTTCCTGCGGAGCAGTATCTTCCAAAGGGACCAATATCACAGGCACTATATCTGATGCACCCAATATGAAGGTGTATTTTGATAAGATGGGTACCAATAACAATACTACTGTTCTGGCCCAAACAGATACAGATGATAAAGGTAGCTTCACGATGAAATTGGAGGAGCCCATAAAAGAAGCCATCTTCAGATTGCGCATTGGTTCAGGAAAAGTTGTTCTGATTGTCGAAGACCAGACGAATAATATCAACATCAAAGGCTCTCTTGATGGCATCAGAAATTATGATATCAGCATCACAGGTTCAGAAAGTGCTAAAGATTTTGCACAAGCGATGAATCTTCTTTCTTTGCAACGTCTGACTGCGGATGATGTGAAGGATTATATCAACAATACCAAATACCCTCTGGCCGGAATGCAACTGGCTATGAATGCTTTTGGCAATCGTCCCGAATTCTTCGAAATGCATAAGACTGCTGCTGCTTTGCTGACAAAGAAATATCCTACAAGTGAGTATGTGACTGATTACACCAATTTCGCTTTTGCTTTACAACAATCAGCTATGCAACCCGGTGGCAGTGGGGAAACAATTCAGGTAGGAATGGTAGCACCCAATATTTCTTTAAAGAGTCCTGAGGGCAAAAGTTATTCATTGGCTGATTTGAAAGGCAAAGTTGTCTTACTGGATTTTTGGGCTTCATGGTGTGGACCTTGTCGAAAAAATAATCCTCACGTTGTAGAAGTTTACAATAAATACAAGGATAAAGGATTCACAGTGTATAGTGTATCGCTTGATGGAATTGATGAGAGAACCAAAGCCCGATTCCCTTCTGATGACCAATATAAGGCCGGAATGGAGCAATCCAAAAAGAGCTGGGTGAATGCAATACAAATGGATCAGTTAAACTGGCCATACCATGTCAGTGAATTGACAAAATGGGACACTCCGGCTGTGCGAGAATATGGCGTGACAGGAATCCCTAAAACATTCCTGATCGACAGGCAGGGTAAGATTGCAGCTGTGAATCCCAGGTTTGACCTTGAGGACCAGCTTTTGAAAATATTATAGTTCAGGAAATTCTATTGTGTTATGGAAATAAAAAAGGTGGTCAAATTGTCCACCTTTTTTATTTATAACTCAACCTTCAAAAGAGGTTTACATTTTGACAATCTTACAATGGATGTCATGCTTTTTTGTAAGGCGTTCAGCGAAGGCATATTGTCCGGATGGGGCCATCAGGATTAACCCACCGTTGCGAGCTTTACCTAACATGCTAAGCAGTTTCCATTTGCTGACGGTTTTCTCTACTTCGCCATCTTTACGAACGACTTCAATATACCATCGACCGTTTCTTTTGAGCGCAGTAATATCCGGAATGACTCTATCCTCACTTTCCTTATTGCTAAGTGCTGAGGGAGTCTCAAAACCATCAATATTAGCCTTAACCTCTGTATAGCCACCACGACTAACGAAGGAGTCCAAAATCTTTTTAATCAGGTCATCATCTTTACTCATAGGCAAGGCTACGGATTCCATCATATACTACTTTTTGGATAGAAGGAGGGGCACAAATATAACAATTTGATTATCAAGGCAAAAGTTAGCTGAGGAAATTTTTAAAAAGTTGATTCGATTATCTATTTTAATTCCAAAGTAAAGCCTTGATTATGAGCCCTTCTGCTATGAATAGTACAATCGGGGATAAATATCTAAATTTTTTCCCCGTTTCACCAAAATTGTAAATAAGAGCTATCCTTAACTGCGAAAATCCTTCTTCTTTTAATTGAAACTAATCTACTTATTTAATTGAAATTCAGCTTATTAAATAAAAAAGCCGCCCGAATAGGCGGCTTTAAAAAGACTATTAAAATCTCACCCAATGCATTATTTACTTAGCGCCTCTTTGACTTCTGCAACCATCTGAGATGCTTTTTGCTGGAAATCAGCCCATCCTTCAGCCGTAGCAGAAACTACTTTGGTAGAAAGATTTTCAAGCTCAGTTTTTTGCTTACGAAGTACATCCAGCTTCGCACTGATCTCAGGCTTAGCTTCTTCTGCGGCGCTTGCTAATTGATTTTCAACTTCAGTGATTTTAGTATTAACAGTTGTCTGTAACTCAGATATGTTTTTGACAAGCTCAGTCTTTGAAGCCTGCATTGCATTTTCTAAGGCTGTTGCATCTGCACTTTGATCACTCTTTGAATTGTCTTTACATGCCACGAATCCTATTGAAAGCAGCATAATAAGGGAAAAGAACTTAACGATTTTCATACTTTAGTTTGTTTGAATAAAAGGGTTAGAAAAATCACGTTGATGTTAATTGCAACTTCGTGATATGTCATTTAACGGTGGATGTCCGTGTAAGTTTTATTTATATGTATAATTTGCAAAAAATCAGTGTATATCGTGATTTATCCTATCTAAATTCTAAGGTAAAACCCTGAGTGCCGGGTCAAAACGATATAAATCCCTGCAAGTGCTCCTGAAGAATGACTATTACATGGCCAATAGAGAAATTGTTTGGCTTTAGACGTATTTTTGCGCCCCTTGAATACCGGCAGGCAGATTTTAAATAACCCGCCGGTAATCATAATCATGTCATTTAAGGCAAGATTCATAAGACCAGTGTGAGTAAAATAGTAGCTATAGCAAATCAGAAAGGAGGTGTTGGTAAGACAACGCTGGCAATCAATATGGGAGCATGTCTTGCGATTCTTGAAAAAAGGATATTACTCGTGGATGCAGACCCGCAGGGCAATTGTAGTTCCGGGCTGGGTATGGAGGTAATAAGTGGTCAACCTTCTATCTACGATTGTATCATCAATAACATACCTGCTTCAGAAGTGATACGTCCAACGGCCACGCCTAACTTGTCAATTCTTCCATCTCATATTGACCTTGTCGGCGCAGAGCTCGAACTCGTCTCCAGATTGCGACGGGAATATGTCCTTCAAAATATCCTGTCAAAGGTCAGAGACGAGTATGATTATATCCTGATAGACTGTATGCCTTCCCTGGGCCTTCTTACAGTCAATGCCATGACAGCTGCGGATTCTATCCTGATCCCTATCCAATGCGAAATCTATGCTCTCGAAGGCCTTCAGAAACTAAAGAATACGATAAACCTCGTAAAAGATCATCTAAACCCAAATCTAAAGATAGAAGGCATCGTTATGACGATGTACGACAGCCGTCTGCGACTGGCCAATATGATCCTTGAGGAAGTCCGGACCAATATAACTGACCCTGTATTTCAGACGATCATTCACAGGAATAGCAAGATCAGTGAATCGCCGAGTATGAAAGCACCGGTCATCATGTATGATGCGGCCAGTACAGGAAGCATGAATTTCCTTCAGCTTGCGATGGAGTTTTTGAAAAGGAATAATGACGAACAGAAAAAGTAAGTCGAAGGCAAGAGAGGCTAAGGCGAAGGAGAACAAAAGGCAATAGGCAATAGGCA
>JBATMM010000236.1:0-10684 GCA_049289835.1 Saprospiraceae bacterium
ACTGGCATCCACTTCATGATGTCAAATCCTTATGCAAAGAAATGATTCATGCGGATATAAAATTGTTTCAGAAATTAAATTTTTTAAAGCGCGGAGGATTTGATGTTCGGAATGAATACGAATAAAGAGGATTGAATTGATCATGAATACTGCAGATAAAATATATGTTGCGGGCCACAAGGGCATGGTGGGATCTGCCATTGTTCGCAGGCTTATAGCAGGTGGATATCACAACCTGGTATTGAAGACATCACAAGAGACAGATTTAAAAAATCAAGAGGCCGTCCATGTTCTTTTTCAAAATGAAAAACCTGATTTTGTATTCATGGCCGCAGCTAAAGTGGGCGGTATACTTGCTAACAATACCTTTCGCGCGGAATTTCTTTATGATAACCTAATGATTGAAGCCAATATTATCCATGCGGCTTATTTAACCGGTGTGCGTAAATTGTTATTTCTTGGTTCTTCCTGTATTTATCCCAGGCTTGCTCCCCAACCTTTAAAAGAAGAATATCTTCTCACAGGGGAATTGGAATCCACCAATGAACCTTATGCCATCGCTAAAATCGCAGGCATTAAGTTGTGTGATGCTTATAGGGACCAGTATGGCTGTAATTTTATTTCTGCCATGCCTACGAATTTATATGGACCTAATGACAATTATGATCTTGCCGGGGCACATGTGCTTCCATCTTTGATCAGGAAATTTCATGTAGCAAAAATAAGCAACATAAAAGAAGTTGTACTATGGGGATCAGGAACGCCAATGCGGGAATTTATGCATGTCGATGATCTGGCAGACGCATGTTTCTTTTTAATGAAAAAATATGTCGAAGTGGGTTTTGTGAATGTTGGGACAGGTCTGGAAATCAGTATTACCAATCTGGCTCATTTGATTAAAGGAATTGTCGGCTATAAGGGTGACATTATTTATGACACATCAAAACCGGATGGTACACCCCGGAAACTAATGGATGTATCACGTCTTTCCGGAATGGGATGGCATGCTTCCATTCACCTGGAAGCAGGTATTAAAAAAGTCTATGATCAGCTTTCAAACCAGGATTGGTATTAAAGTAGCTATGGAAGAAAAAAATAAAATTGAAGAATTATTAATCGAGCTGGGAATTTGTGATCGTGAATCGATAATCTCTTTTTACCCAAGAGTACGTGATCGACTTAAAGTTTATACCAGATGAATAAATCACCCTTCGTCCTGATTATGGCCGGTGGCATCGGCTCCCGTTTCTGGCCAGCCAGTCGTGAACATTTACCGAAGCAATTTTTAGATATTACTGGTGAAGGAAAGTCGCTCATCCAAATGACATTCGATCGGTTTGCTGCTTTTATTCCGACAGATAATATTTATGTGATCACACATGAGAAATATAGTATACTGACTAAAGATTCTCTTCCTGATATCAATCCGAATAATATCATTACAGAGCCATCACGGAATAATACAGCTGCTTCCATCGCATTTGCTTCTTTTAAGCTATATCAAAAGGATTCGGAAGCAATCTGTATTGTGGCTCCATCTGATCATATAATCCAAGAGTCACTTGAATTTCAGAAGATAATTGAAATCGCTTGTGAACATGCTAAAGCAAAGCACAGTTTTGTAACTCTGGGTATCGAGCCCACTCGTCCGGATACAGGTTATGGATATATCGAGTACGATACTGATGATCATGCTGAGGTGCGAAAAGTAAAATCCTTCAGAGAAAAACCAAATGGTACTGATGCACTGTTTTACATGGAGACCGGCAATTTTGTTTGGAATTCAGGAATATTTATCTGGAGGTTACAGGATGTATTGGATTCATACAAAACACACGCATCGGGTATTTATACTATTCTGAATAAAGGCCGGGAGATATATAATACGGAAAAAGAGTTGGATTTTATTCAACGTCAATATCCGGAGACCGAAAAAATTTCGGTTGATTATGCGATTTTGGAAAAGGCTGATAACGTGTATACCATACCATGCGATATCGGATGGTCTGATTTGGGCACATGGAATTCATTGTTTGAAATCAGCGAAAAAAATGCTGAAGGGAATGCAGTATTGAGTAGTCCGGTTTATTTAGAAAATACCCAACAGACTTTGGTTATATCAGATAAAGAAAAGCTTTTGGTTATTAAAGGTCTTGATGGCTTCATTGTTGTCGATACAGATGATTGTCTGTTGATTTTTCCAAAGGCCGAAGAACAAAACATAAAAGAATTAAAGGACAAACTTAAGATAGAGGGATTAGAACAATACCTCTGATATAGATGAAGTCAAAGCGAATCATCATTGTCGCCAACACCACCTGGAATATTTATAATTTCAGATTGAACATCATACGAAAGCTGATCGGCGAAGGACATGAAGTCATCGTCATGGCGCCGGTAGATAAATTTATTTTTTACACCGAAACACTTCCACAGGTTCAGCATATTCCGATTCGTCATCTGCACCGTGATAGTGTAAATCCTTTTCAGGATATCAGGTTGTTTTTCGAATTTGTGAAATTATACAAGCACTATAAGCCGGATCTCGTGCTTCATTATACAGTCAAGCCGAATATATTCGGAGGATTTGCTGCACGATTACTAGGAATACCTTCAGTGGCGGTAGTTACCGGACTGGGATATTCATTGATTCACGAAGGGTGGATCAACAGGATCACACGGATGCTGTATAAATTCTCTTTGCCGTATCATCGCAAAGTGATTTTTGAAAATGAAGATGATAAAAAATTATTTGAAGACGAGGGTCTGACTTCATCAAGCCGCAGCATGTCGATAAAAGGCTGTGGCGTAGATACTACTGCCTTTAGCCCGAATGGAGATGGAAGAAAAGAAGGCTTGATCATCTTCACATTTATCGGCCGCTTGTTGTACGATAAAGGAGTCAAAGAATTTATTGAGGCAGCACAATTAATAAAATCTAATGATCATATACGATTTTGGCTTGTCGGAGAAATCGACAGAGAAAACCCATCATCGATCCGGAATGATGATCTCATGCGGTGGATTCGTGACCCTAAAATCCAATATCACGGCGCTACAGATAATATCCGCAAGTTTATTGAAAAATCAGATTGCATCATTTTACCGTCCTATCGTGAAGGAATGCCACGGGTCATCATGGAAGCGATGTCGATGGAACGCCCTGTCATCACTACTGATACCGCAGGTTGTCGTGAAACTGTAGATGAAAATATCAATGGCTATCTGGTCCCCGTCAAAAACAGCGAAGCACTGGCAGCAGCAATGTATAAGTTTATTCAGTTGGATAAAGATTCGCGTATCCATATGGGCAAAGCCGGAAGAATAAAAGTCCTCAATGAATTTGATGATCGTCTCATTGCAAATCATCTTTATGAAGCCCTTCAAAATTGCTGGAATGGCAAAAAATAATTTACTTTTTCATTTACATTCTCTATTGCTTTTCCCTTTTCCTCAGCCTTAGCCTTCATCTCTAGCCTTCATTTCTTGCCTTCTTTTCGTTTCTTATTCCTTCTTTACCATTACCCTCCTCTGTCTGGAATTTCTCCCAAGAGAAACTATCTCATTTCATCTGAAATGGCCAGAAAGTCTGTATTCTCATTAATTTTCACATCAACGAAGTCAACGCAATCACGTGATGAAGGCAATACTTCAGTAGAAGCCATTTCAGCTTTTGATTTCAGATATTTTTTACGTAAAAAAAATTCAGACGGAACCGTTGTGGATAAAGGAAAGAGTAGTGTTTGGTTTCAACGGGCGATTAAATTGATGAATACTTTCCCTTTTTCCATATTGATAGGTGAAGGAGGTCCCGTATACCTCATGAATCTCATCTGGAAAGGAAACACAGCTATTCGAAAACACAAGATCACACATCTTTATTCGTCGTTCAGACCATTTACAGATCACTTTGCTGCCTACATTTTAAAAAAAATGAATCCGCATATTTATTGGATAGCTGATTTCCGCGACCTGCCTTTTGACCCCTACTTCAATAAGATATATTTTAAAAAAATACATCAGCGCTTTTTTCATAATATTTTTTATACCGCTGACATAGTCACTACCATTTCAGACGGATTGGCCGAAACATTAAAATCGTACAATCCAAATGTGATTACGGTGAAAAATGGAATCACAAAATTCCCTGAGCAATTCTTGCCTGTCTGTACTTTGAAATTTACCGTAACGTATACAGGTTCAATGTATCTCGATAAAAAAAATGCAGAGCCACTTTTTGTTGCTATCAAAGAATTGATTGAGGAAGGAAAATTGGCTAAAGAAAATGTACGCATTGTTTACGCAGGGAAAGATTCATTTTATTGGAGAGATATGTCTTCAACGTATAAGCTTCCGGAATTGATTGATGATCGTGGAGCCCTTTCGACAGTTGATGCTATGAAAATTCAAAATGATGCTTGCGTCAATTTATTACTCACCATATCATCTGACCAACAGACCGGGATTTTAACCGGCAAAATGATCGAATATTTTGAAGCCGGTAACCCTGTTCTGGCTATTGTCAAAAATCAAATCGACCCTGAGTTGGAAACTCTTTTAAAAGAACTTCATATCGGAAAATCATTTTCTGACAGGCCATCAGATTTGCAGGGAATTAAAGAATTTATTTTTGAAGAATATACACATTGGAAAAAATCAGGGATGAACAGGAAAGCAGTTGATGTGGAAGTTTTGAAAAAAAAGTATTCAGTGGAAGAGACGATGAGGCCGTTGTATGAAAAAATAGGAGCTCCTGCTTTGCCCCTAAATCCCCTAAAGTGAGCCTCCGTTTGCCCCTAAATCCCCTAAAGGGGACTTCCACTTATTTCCCGGATCTTATTCTCAATACATTTTATAACATTTTCAATATCATTAATTACTTCATCATTTGTAAATCGAATGATTGTAAGTTCAAATGATTTTAGGTTTGCTTCGCGATCCAAATCATTTTGATGTATCTCTTCTAATAAGTGGATAGAACCATCTACTTCAATTACTAACTTTATAGGGTGACAATAAAAATCAACGACATAAATCCACGTTGGATGTTGGCATTTAAATCGAACGCCAAGTGAGTTTTTACGTAAATATTCCCAAAGGTATTTTTCTGCAGGAGTTAAGTTTTTCCGCAGTAAATAAGCAAACTGAAAAGTTGCTTTTTTTGCTCCATAGTGCATGCTGGTGGCCATGACTAAATATTTTCAATACTAAATTACAGGTTTTTGGATACTAAAAATCTTCAGGAAGTCCCCTTTAGGGGATTTAGGGGCAAAGGGAGCATGTTCGAATTTATTGCCACCGACCCCTGCTCTTCCGCCCGTGCCGGCACCCTTCATCTCCCACACGGTAACATTGAAACTCCCATCTTTATGCCTGTAGGGACTGCAGGTACAGTTAAGGCAGTGCATCAGCAGGAGTTGAAAGATCAGGTCGGAGCACAAATCATTTTGGGAAATACGTATCATCTCTATCTGCGTCCTGGGACTGATGTAATCAAGGCAGCAGGGGGATTACATAAATTCAATAACTGGGACCGTCCGATACTTACTGACAGCGGTGGATACCAGGTGTATTCATTAAGCCAGCAGAGAAAAATAAAAGAAGAGGGTGTAAAATTCAGATCACACATTGATGGATCACTGCATGTGTTTACACCGGAATTTGCCATTGATATACAACGACTGATTGGCGCGGATATCATCATGGCCTTTGATGAATGTACCCCTTATCCTTGCGATGAAAAATATGCAACACGATCTATGCATATGACACATCGGTGGCTTGACAGATGTATTACGAGATTCAATGACACTGATGGATTGTATGGATATGAACAGATTCTTGCACCGATTGTACAGGGAAGTACATATCCACATCTACGGAGGCAATCTGCAGAATATATTGCTTCAAGAGACATGCCCATCAATGCCATCGGTGGATTGTCAGTAGGCGAACCTGATGATGAAATGTATTCAATGACATCACTTGTATGTGAGTATCTGCCAAAAGAAAAACCAAGATACCTCATGGGTGTTGGCACGCCGGCAAATATTCTCGAATCCATTTCACTGGGCATTGATATGTTTGATTGTGTCTTGCCTACACGCAATGCACGACATGGTTTGTTATACACATCACGAGGCATCGTTCATATCCGGAATAAAAAATGGCAACAATGTCATGAGTCTATAGATCCTCTGTCACCATCCACTACCAGTCGTGAGCATTCTCTTGCGTATCTCCGCCACCTCGTCATATCCGGCGAGCCACTTGGCGCGATGATTTCTTCTCTTCAAAATCTTTCCTTCTATCTCCAGCTTGTACGTGATGCGCGTACACACATTCTGGATGGCACCTTCAGTACCTGGAAGGCTGCAATTCTTCCCACGCTGACGCAGTCAGCATAAGTCCACCGGAATGAATTCCGGTGTTACAAAATCGGTCGTACCTACGGTACTGTTTGTTTGAAGTGTTATTACTTCAAACAAACACCTTGTTTGGCGTAGGCTGAGTCTACGTCGGAGCGTTTACAAATTTCTGATTTGTGAATGGAATTGCTATTTTCTAAAAAATTTAAAATTTCATTCGACGTCGCGGAGTAAACGGTATCACAGAACGTGATGCTGTCAGGCAGCAATTAAACATTAACACAAATTTATTACCCATGATTGTAATAATCTGATCGAACGACAGTTTATTATTTCAATGAAGTTCCTGTTGTCCCTCAGTTTGATCATTTCTTCTTTATCCCTCTTCGCCCAGGAAACCGCAAGTATTGAATACTCACCCGACGTAGACTTCAACTGGAGCATATTCAAAGGCAAAGTCAATCCTCATCACATGACCTCAATGGGGAAGAATACAGCCGCGGTCACAGTGTCTTCAATAAATTATACAACCCAGGTTAAAGGCAAAACCGCCATCGTCAAAGTCTCAGCATTATTTCTTCCCTTCGAATCCTGGACACGTTATCCGAAACTTGAACATCCGGATGAAGCTCTAAATCATGAGAAGAGACATTTCGATATCTGCGAAATCTACGCCCGCAAGATCCGCCAGGCGATCGTCATGAATCATTTCTCCCGCACAAAATTCAGTTCATCACTGGAAAATCTTTTCAATAAGATCACAGGTGAATATCGTGCTGAACAAAACAAATACGATCGGGAGACCAAACATTCCATGGATACTGAGCACCAGAAAAAATGGAATAAGAGCATCGATGCACAGCTGGCTTCACTGGCTGCATATTCCAATCCTACAATCAGAGTAGCGCTTTATTAGGACTTGATCAAATCTTACCAAAGCTGGTGAATTTTAACATTCAGATTCTGATTTGAATGAGATAGCTCAACTTTCTGAATCAAACAGACATATATATTTTACTTTCAATCAATTCTGGTACATGCACCGATCAAAGGGCATTCAAAAATTTTGAGGCAATATGACTGGAATCATGACGGGGAAACGGTCTGGTGATCTATATTTAAAAAAGACATTCTTTATATATAAGAAAAGTGAAAATTAGCCACCTCTTTTATTAGATCAATCAGAGTAATACAATTTTCAGTTAATCATGGTATTAGCGTAATAAGTAAACGTTGATCCATTGAATGCATTCCAATATAAATTTAATGCCGATTTAATAAAGCTTTCCTCATTTATTAACTAGTATGATCAAAAAAATAATGGTATATCAAATGTTAAAAATGTTAAATAAATGACATTATTGAAAAATAAAAGAAAAAATATTTGGATATACAAATAATACAATTACATTTATAAAATCATCCCCAAATTAAGGCTAATGAAAAAGTAATTCTGATATTCATGCAGATAACCCAGTTTGCATGCACATTCAGATACTAAATGGAATTTGTCAGGTGATTACCTGACAGGATTAAATATTAATTATTTAATTAGCCTTAATGAATTGTATTCATTTGGTATGTAGAGTTATTTTTAAGTAATTAATATGATTACGGGTAGTGTTTTGACGATTTAACGAATTGTATTCTCTAATTGATTTTTTATCGAAAAAATCATTTTTTATGAAAAAAATTAAAGAAATAGCTGACTATTTTATTTTGAAATCAGCATTTAAATATTTGGGAATTATCGCCGTATTTATTTTTTTACCCCAACGCATATTTTCCCAAATTCAGGCTCACGAGATTGGATTCCCACCGGATTCTTCTCATCTATATATTCTTGGGACGGATACAGTTCACTCAAGTTTGACATTTGGTCAGGGTATGTGGTATAATGCATATTTACTGATTAATGCATTGGATAGCCTGGCGGGAGATCATGATTGGTATGAAGCCGGAAATACGGCCCCAAATTCAATTAATGACGAAATGTATCATATGGGGGATGTGCATATTGGTGATGCGACTATGTCAGGTACCGGAGCGTTAAATGTAACCGGTAGGATAGATCAGCAGTTTCCTGCACCTACTGGAGATGGTAGTATGGCCATAGGCAGGAATACACTTTCATCACTTACTTCGGGAGGAGAAAACATGGCCATAGGAACAGACGCACTATGGTTTAATGATTCAGGCCACTTTAATACCGCTATTGGATTGAGCGCTTTACTCTTTAATACTTCTGGATCAAGAAATATTGCTCTTGGTACAGCATTATTATTAAATGATTCAGGTAATGACAATGTTGGTATTGGTCGTCAAGCACTTTTTGCCAATAGCTCAGGAAGTGAAAATGTTGCAGTCGGAAATGGAGCCGGGGAAGGATCGACTGGTTCAGGCAATGTCCTTATTGGATTTAATGCAGGAGCTTATGAAGGAGGTTCTGATAAATTATATATAGAAAATAGTAATAGCTCTACACCTTTAATCTGGGGTGACTTTGCAAATGATACAATTAAAATAAACGGTAGATTAGGATACACATCGAATGCAGGAACACCAACAAAAATTTCAGGCAGATATGGAAGTTATTTTTCAGATATATCACTAGGATATGGCCTTGATTTATCTTCAGGTGTACTCCGCGCAGACACTAATGAAATTGCTACTCCATTTGATATCTCTATAATTCATGATGATGACTGGTATGAAGTGGGTACAACGACAGCTCCTGATGCCATTACAGATGATATGTTTCATACAGGGAAAGTGGGCATTGGTACTACGAGTCCGCTTGATGCATTGCATGTTGTTGGAAGGGGTAGAATTGGTGTCGGTAGTAATACTATGATTGGAGAATCTTCTGGTAATCTAACTCTTTCTGGTATTCAAAATGTCTTGATTGGTGTTACATCCGGGGAAAATCTTACTACTGGTTCATATAATACGGTTATTGGACCGGGTTCAGGTGCAAGTTTAAACACCGGAGAATCAAATGTTTTTAATGGTAATGGCGCAGGAAACTCAACAACATCAGGCTCTCTTAATGTATATTTAGGATATGGAGCAGGATTGAATAATAACATTGGTTCTTATAACATTGGAATTGGGAATGGAGCCCTAAATGAAGCAGACAGTTCAGATTTTAATATTGGCATCGGGTGGTTGGCATTAAGAAAGATTAATTCTTATTGCAATATTGGGATTGGAAAAGGAACCTTGAGCAGTGCCATTAATGCCATGGGCAATGTTGCAATCGGTTTTCAATCAGCCGCCCTAGCTCATCCAAATGTTAATAATATTTTTTTAGGGACTAATTCTGGATATAGTTCAGAAGGTTCGCAAAATGTGATGATAGGAGAATCGGCTGGTGCCAACAACCTTGCAAATCAGAGTATTTTTATTGGAACTGCATCGGGGGGAGGCTCAGCAGGTATTTCTGGGACACAAAATATTGGGTTAGGTAATTCATCACTTTCTTCAGTGACCTCAGGCAGTTTAAATGTAGCCATAGGAACAGAATCAAACTACAGCAATTTAACTGGAAATAACAATTCAACCTTCGGTTTTCATTCAGGGTATTCAAATACGGGATCTTCTAATCTGTATTTGGGAGCATATAGTGGTGAAAATGCTACAGGAAGCAGTAATATTTTCCTTGGATATCAGGCTGGTTTAAACGAATCCGGTTCAAATAAACTATATGTTGAAACATCATCATCATCATCTCCACTCATTTATGGTGAATTCAATAATGACTTAATTAAGATAAATGGAAAGATTGGTTACACAACGAATGGTAGCACAGCAACCTCACTTACCGGAAGAGATGGCACCTATCTTTCCGATGTTTCACTTGGATCAGGAATATCTATTCCGGGAGGTGTTCTCACCTTCACCGAAGTCGACGGTTCAACATCAAATGAACTTCAAACGTTAGCCAATACATCAGACGCTACAAGTCATACGGCTACTCTTTCAAATTCCGGAGGATCCGTCAAACTCATTGAAGGTACAGGCATTACTCTGACTACTTCAGGAACCTCACTGGATGGAATTGCAACCATTGCAACAACTGCTTTATTATCTGAAGTCGACGGGTCTATTACCAATGAAGGGGAATTAACCGTAGCTGCAGGATCTGGTACCTCATCACTCATTCATTCCAATACCTCCGGATCCACAGATGTGACCTTAAATGCAGGAACCGGCTTATCCATTTCTGAAAATACAGTTACAGGCAATATTACATTGACCAACACAGGTGTAATCACAGAAGCCGATGGATCTGTCACCAATGAAGGATCGCTAAC
>JBATMM010000237.1:0-22145 GCA_049289835.1 Saprospiraceae bacterium
CGTTTCGTTCGTGGACGGTGATGACGATGATCGTGGGGGTTACGGGGTTAGTCGGGGCGGGATTGATATACTACCTGGTGTGAGAAGACAAGACAGTAAGACAGCAAGAAAGTAAGACAGTGAGAGAAGTGAGAGGATGAGAGCGTACTCTTTTAGCTTCATTGGAGCGATATCTCTGTAGCTCCATCGGAGCGATATATCTTTATACGTAGATTTATAATTGAACGCAGATGCGCATAATAGTTTTTGTAAATTAGTTTTTGATCAACTTTATCATTCCCTGATGAACTCCGGAAATTGCCTGGAGGAAATAGATACCTGATGGAATTTTCCTGATATCCATCTGAATATTATTCTGGTTATTTTCAAACAGAGACTTAACCAAAGTGCCTTTGGCATCATAGAGACTGAGATGAATTTCGTTTGCAATGTCATCATCATTAATCGTAATATTCAAAAAATCATTTACAGGATTTGGTGAGATTGAAAAGGAAAGTTTTCTTTCCGGATCAGAAGTGCCGGATAATGTTAATTCACTAAGTGCACGTTTCCATACACCACCTTGTACCCCAATATATATTTCATCTTCAGTGATGTTGGAAGAAAGCACTTGCCGATCATCCAGGCCCTGATTCGCTTCAGTCCAGGAATCACCATTATCATTTGAAATATATACTCCATAACCATGCGTGCCGGCAATAAGAATATTGTCATGGCTTTTGATCGTATTGATCAGAACGGGATAATTGAAGACGGGGCTGACCGGAACCGGACCTGTTAAATGTTCCCAGGTTGTGGCTGACGGTGATAACCTATATAGGCCATCCGGAACACTGACAAACACAAATCCCTGGTGATACTGAATGGCAGTTATATCATTGAAAGGAGGATCGAAATCATAAGTTATGTCCTGCCAGTCTATTCCATTATCAGAAATCATAACACCCCCGAACATGGTTGAGGCAATATATTTTTGATGATACTCAATCAAATCCACAAAACCTACAACACTTTTCCAGGTGACTCCAAAGTCAGAAGAATACCATGATTCTATCGGGCTTTCCGCATACATCATGTCGTCAGCACATATAAACCTGCGGAATGAATAATAAAATGGCCAACCAAAAGCCTCGGGAGGGATTGCGGTCCAGGTGTTGCCGCCATTGTTTGAGCGCTTAGGAGCGCCATCGACAAATCCCAACATATGACCATCAGTTGTACTTACGATGCCATATGCATTGAGCAATTCATTCCACTGGCCTGCTACAGATTTTTTAAACATGGAATAATTGGCATTGACAAAAAGATCTTGTCCATTCCATGTGATTCCATTTACACTCGCGGCCTTAAAACCACTATTTGCCAAACCGAAAGAATCTCCGTGATCTGAGCTTACATAAATACCTTTGAAATTCCGGAAGAGGAGTAAGTCATTAGTAAAAAAAGCATCGAAGCTGTTTTCAGGAATATCTTTTTCTTCCCAGTTCAATCCATTGTCACCTGAGAAATATAATTTATCCGAAGCAGACTGATCAGTCAAAAATATATTTCCTCCCTGGCCAAGAACAACAGGAGAATAAAACTTAAATGTGCTGTCGGCAATGGTGAATACAATAACCCAGCTTAATCCATTATCCGAGGACCGGCTAATCTCATGATCATTGTACCCATGAATCCAGTCGGTTTTCCAAAGATCATTATCAATACTTGAAATATCCTGCAGATAGACACTGTCCGGGCTTGCGTAAACACTATCCCATGTGATACCCTGATCATGTGATTGATAAAGTGTATTGCCGAGCACGATCATCATGACATTTTGATGAAGAAATGGTTTAGAATTTAATACAGTTGGTTCCCCCTGATAAGAATTTCCATTGTCATGGGAAATAAAAACACTATCTCCCGCGAAAATGGAAAGGGTATCTTCCTGAATCACATAATCAGAAAAATAAGTATGAAATTTTAGAAAAGAAGTAATGTCTTTCCAGGTGGCACCCATATCATCAGATCTATAAATCGAAGTTTTACTGTAATTCATATCCTCTGTCGATGCCATTAGATAGAGATGTTTATTTTCTACGCGAATCTCGAGTGGAAAAATAGCGGAATCCGGCATGTTGACCGGTGTCCAGGACATGCCTTGGTCATCAGAAAAAAAGCCGCCGGCTATTGTGCTAACAAATATGGTATCCCCCGTTGCATCAAAATCAACAGGAACTCCAATATCAGGACAACCCAAAAACTGCCATTGAGAAAAACCAAATGGAATAAAAGTGCAAAACAGAATGCCCCAAAGAACGTAGCGTATTATTTTTGACATAATTGTTAAATGATTAGTTATCCCGAAAGAGTCGTAACCAATTTATTCTTTTATGATTTTAATTATTCCTGTTTTATTTCCACTCAAAGCATTAAGATAGTAAATACCTGAAGGTAGATCCCCGATATTCATCCGGACATTTAAGTTTCCTTCAGCCTGCTTTGATTTTTCACTCCACTTTTCCCACCGGTGTTGATTCTAATAAAATTCTAAGGATTAAAAAAAGACCTTGAAGTCTTTTTTTATTATCTTTGACATCAAGATATTAAAGCAATCAAGCGTAATATTTATTTATGTCTCCCCACATTTATAATAATCGTGTCCATCAACACGAAGAATACCCTTTTGTAATCATCCAATTCATCTTACTATGAAAAGAGGAGCTACATTTATTTTATTCATTGTCGCTTTCATTTATTTCGTGGCCTGCACACATGATGCTAATCTGGATATCGATTCTCAACTTACTAAATTGTTGAATGAGAATGCAATCAATGGAACATATGAACACTATATCATGCCGGAGAGCAATGACTATGCAAACCTCCCAAACCAGGACGTTAAAAATCCGATCACGGCTTCTAAAGTTCAGTTAGGTAAATTACTATTCTTTGAAACCGGCATTGGCCTCCAGCCAAAATACCCTGTATCAATGCAGGCTTATTCATGTTCAACATGTCATATTCCTTCGCGTGGGTTTACAGCAGGTCGCTTCCAGGGCATTGCTGATGGGGCTATTGGTTTTGGGGATCATGGAGAAGGTCGTAATAAAAATCCACTGTATACAGGTGACGAAGTCGATGCCCAGGGCGCACGTCCTCTGGCTGTCATCAATACTACTTATATCACTAATGCTTTATGGGCAGGGACGTTTGGTTCATATGGTGTCAACAAAGGCACTGAATCCGTATGGCATCAGGATACTCTTGTTGAAATAAATTTTCAGGGATTACAGGGACTTGAAGCAAATAATGCAAGAGCCTTGACGGTACATCGCCAGGTCATCAATAAAGCCGTGACCGACTCGTTGGGCTATACAGCCATGTTCGATGATGCATTTCCTGATATTCCGGTAAGTGAGCGCTATTCCCGAATGACAGGATCATTCGCTATTGCAGCATACTTCAGAACTATCCTTACTAATCAGGCCCCATTCCAGAAATGGTTGAAAGGTGATTTGAACGCTATGAATGAACATCAAAAAGAAGGTGCAGTTTTATTTTTCGGAAAAGCCGGTTGCGTCAGATGTCACAATAGTCCATCACTGAATAGCATGCCTCATACTTTCTTTTCTGTCGGCGTGAAAAATGAAAGTGAAACAGGAAATAAGGTCTTCAGAACTGATCGTACTGATAAACGAAATCTTGGTCGTGGAGGATTTACAGGTGTCAGAGAGGACATACATAAATTTAAAGTACCCCAGCTTTACAATCTTAAAAACTTTGGTTTTTATTTTCACGGCGCCAGTAAGAATTCGATCAGGGAAGTAGTTGAATATTTCAATGCAGGGATTCCTGAAAACAAAGAAATCTCCCCTACTGAACTTTCTCCCCTTTTTCAGCCATTACATCTGACAGCAGAAGAAGTTGACAACCTGGTTGAATTTCTTGAGTATGGGTTGTTCGATCCTGATCTTGAAAGGTATGCTCCCACATCGGTAATGTCAGGAAATTGTTTCCCAAATAATGATCTTCAGTCTCAAATTGATATGGGTTGCAACTGATATAGCATCATCCATCCATTTCATTGTTTCTAAAGGCATTCTATACAAGGAGTTAATTTTTATGATGTCAATAAGAACATATTGGACTTCATATAATAAAATGAAAAGCTCTATGATATTGAGCTGTCCCGAATGTACTACCTCACTATGAATATAATTTTTGACAGAAGATGGCAACCCTCAAATCGCCAAAACGGATTGCTTTGTAATCCCTATTAATGTTAATTAAAACATAATAGCCATAACTGCTGTATACAAATTAACGCCAGAACACTCTATTAATTATCCTGTTCGACATGGGATTTGGCACGTTCGGGGTATTCAATAGTTAAATAAAGTACGAATAGCCTTTGTTTTGTTGTTATAGCGAGGAACAGATTTAAAGACTTGAAAAAAATGACTGAGGTATCAAAGAAAAAGGGGGCTAAATATATTCTGGCGAGCATCTTGTTAGCAGGGTTTGTAGTCCTACTCATTCCGTCCTGTGTGCATGAGCCATTAATCACCCCGATCGATAACCCGGTGGATACTACCGGCAATCCAATCGATACAACCGGCAACCCAGTGGATACATCTACGGGGACACCATGTGATCCTAACGTTGTCTATTTTACTAAAGACATTTTGCCATTATTTATTTCCACTTGTGCTAAAAGCGGTTGTCACAATACCGCTTCGCATAAAGAAGGCATAGTCATGGACAATTTCCAGAATGTGATGGGAAGTCATATCATCAAGGCCAATGATGCCAACAATTCGAAATTAATCAAAAGCATAAAAGCTACAGGCGGAGAAGACAGGATGCCACCATCACCGGCACAACGTTTCACTACAGGTCAAATAGCGCTTATATCAAAATGGATCAACCAGGGAGCAAAGGATCTGACATGCGATGAAAATGCAGGTCAATGTGTCACGACAAATGTATCCTATGCCGGATTTGTAGCACCACTTCTTTCAACTTACTGTGTAGGCTGTCATTCCGGAGGAGCACCATCAGGTGGGATTCCACTCAGCACCTATGCGAATGTAAAAGCAATGGCCACATCAGGTCGGCTATATGGCTCAATAGCATGGTCAACAGGATTTAAAACCATGCCACAGGGATCAACGAAATTGTCACAATGCAGTATTGATAAAATAAAAGGATGGATCGATGAAGGAGCAAACAATAATTAAATTCCTTTTGATAGGAATGGTCGTCATGTCGTCATGTTACTATGATGCAGCAGAGAATTTATATCCGGCCACAGATTGTGTTACAGCCAATATGAGTTACCAGACCAATATAGTCCCTATCCTGCAATTCAATTGTAATGTATGCCACAGTGCTGCCGTCAATTCCGGCAATGTGAATCTTGAAGAATATAACCAGGTACTCATCAGCGTGAATAATGGCAAGCTGCTGGGTTCGATCAAACATGCTTCCGGTTTTAAAGACATGCCTCAGAACGCACCGAAATTAGTATCCTGTGAAATCGCCAAGGTTGAACAGTGGATCAAAGATGGAGCACCGAACAATTAACAGAAATGAAATACTTTTTAATTGTAAAAAGTACGATCTCAATTCAATGCTAAGACCATGAAAAAAATTCTTATCACACTGATCGTTCTTGCCGTCATCGGTGCAAGCTATGGTTACTATATATATGTTCAGCCCGTCGAGAAAAGTATGGAAAACACAAAGGCTGATATTGTAATCACTGCAGATCAGCTCATTAAAGATTACGAGGCAAACGAAAGCGAAGCAGATAAAAAATATTTAGGTAAGGTTCTGGAAGTCAATGGTAAAGTAACCGAGGTAACAACAGAAGAGGGAAAGAAAAAAATAATTTTGGAGACTTCGAACCCTATTTCTGCCGTCATTTTTGACTTTGATGAAAGCATAAATACCGGAAATATAAAAACAGGAGACAATGTAAGGTTGAAAGGAAGGTGCACTGGGTACCTGAGTGATGTCATACTTGTTCAATCATCCATAATCAAATAAGTAAAAAGTATGAGGGAAATAAATACCCATTCATAACTTTCTAAAATCTAAAACATGAAGAATATCTTTTTTATCGTCATGCTTTTGTCAACTCAGTTGGCATTCGGACAAAAATACTTTTCTAAAACAGGAAAGATTTCATTCAAATCAGATGGCGCTATGGAAAAAATAGAAGCACAGAATTCCTCAGCCAGCACAGCTCTTGACATCAATAACGGCAACCTGGAGTGGGCCGTACTCATTCAGGGATTTAAATTTGACAAGGCACTGATGCAGGAGCACTTCAACGAAAACTACATGGAAAGCTCTACATATCCGAAAGCTAAATTCAAAGGAAAAATAGACAACATCAGCACGGTCAATTTTTTAAAGGATGGTGTATACAATGTCACGGCTACAGGTCAGCTTGAAATGCATGGTATCACCAAGCCGGTCACCACAAAGGGTGTCATCACCGTAAAAGGTGGTGCGATATCCGCTAAAAGTAATTTTTCAGTCCTGCTAGCGGATTATGGAATAGCGATCCCTAAACTCGTGGCGGACAATATTTCCAAAACCGTTGATATCACTGTTGATGTCAGCTATCAGGTCATGCCCACCGAATAATTTTTAAAACAAACAATATATGATCAGGGGCCTCTATCATTAATAAACTGATGGTAGAGGTTTTTTAATGTTGTACTTTCATTGCAGATAAATAACACGAAATAATCATGACCATTAAAAATGTACTCAGTATTGCCTCCCTTTGTTTAATAACTTTATTCGCTTCCGCTCAGGAAAAGGATATGTTATCCATGATCAAAGATTCTGTGATGACCGAGTATACTACCGCCAGCTTTAAGACTGACCGCGTCATTAATCTGCATTCTTTAGAAAATACTGCCGCCGGAAACCTGGATATAAAGATTTCACATCGTTTTGGTTTTTTTAGCGGAGGCGCGTATGAGTTATTCGGATTGGATCAGGCTTCGATACGTATAGGTGGAGACTACGGTATTACTAACCGGCTGATGATAGGTGTGGGGCGAAGCAGCTATGAAAAAACCTTTGATGCTTTCGCCAAGTTTAAGCTGCTCAGACAATCAACAGGTGCCAAAAACACACCTTTCACACTATGCGCCTTCGGTTCTGTGGCTGTTAAAACAATCAAACCTTCAGACCCGACACGCGTGAATTATTTCAGCAGCAAATTATACTACACCGGGCAGATCATCATCGGACGAAAATTTTCTAAAGCATTTTCCCTTCAGCTATCGCCTACGATAGTCCACCGTAATCTTGTGGATAAGGCATCCGAAAAAAATGATGTACTTGCCCTGGGAGCAGGAGCAAGGATTAAACTGGGCAAAAGGACCTCGCTCAATGCCGAATATATATACGTCCTGCCAAATCAGCTGGCTCCGGAATATCGAAACTCTGTAAGTATTGGATTTGATATTGAGACAGGTGGCCACGTCTTCCAGTTACATTTTACCAACAGTACATCAATGATCGAGAAAGGCTTCATTGCCGAGACGATAGGTGATGTCGGCAACGGAGACATTCATTTTGGATTTAATATAGCCAGGACCTTCAACATCAAATAGCCTGCGTAAATCACTTTTTTTGTTGAAGTTGATTACGTTTTAAGCTATGCCGGCTAAAGCCTTCTCAAGCCTTTCATTATTCTTCTTTTCAATGGAATAGTATTGAGTTTATTGAGCTGGACAGCACAATAGGCTTAAGTTCTTTATGAACATGTACTTTTACAAAAAAAAGCTATGACTATAAAAAAACTGATCGAGCTGGAGAACAAATCAAAAGAAGTATGGGTCATCAGCCCCATGCTGAATTATGATGTACAGAACAAAGCCTTTTCTGAACTGGTAAGTGTCAATCTGGGCGAAAAAACGAAATACAGGTACATCGTTCCGGCTACTCCACTGGTAGAGAAAAATCTCGGACTGTATAAGAAGATTTATAAAGTCACAGACCAGGACATTGCAAACAATTTTCTGATTCTGCCGCCCTCCGAATTCAATCCTTTCATAGTCGAGTGTGCCATTTATGATGCGTCGACAAAATGTGTGGCCTGTGCCGCCCCGGCTACCGACGATGGGAATGAAGAGGTCATCTGGTTCAATAATGCCACAGCAAAAGAAATGGCGAAAAGTTTTAAAGCACTTTGGAAAAAATATAAGCGCGTCAGCCTTTAAATTGGCATAGGTACTATCATCTTCCATTCTGTCTTTCACCGGAGATCGAAAACGTAATTGTATCATTCATATGGCCAAGCCATCAGGGACAAAAAAAGACAACATTCATAAGTCAGGGTCTACACAGGGGAAGAAGAAAAAACCTTCTCCATCCACTTCGTCTCGGTCAATACTGATGAAATGGTGGCCTTTATTTTTACTCGGCATAAGTGTGATTGTTGTCCTTCAGGCAAGATTGAGATTGATCGCCATTCCGATGGAACGCGATGAAGCAGGGTTTGCATACATCGGCCATTGGTTATTGAAAGGGAAAAGTTTATACGTTGACATCGTTGATAACAAGCTTCCCGGTCTGTATATTTTATATGGATTTTTCACCACGATATTTGGTTACAACGCGACGGGTGTTCACATCGGTTTGTTAATCGCCAATACAGTTTCATCTGTATGTTTTTACATGCTGATGCGGGATCTCTACAATCGTTTTATTGCGGCGACAGCTACGGCATTTCTTTTAGTGCTTCTTGCCGATCCTAATGTATTTGGTTTTGCAGCACATGCTACACAGTTGCTTTTGCCATTTGTTTTGGGTGGCTTCTATTTGTTTTGGAAAGGAATACGATCAGGGAGAAAAAGTCTATTTCTCATCTGTGGATTATTGCTGGGCGTAGCATTTATCATCAAGCAACAAAGTGTCGTATTCGGTTTAGTCGCAGCCTTATTGTGGTGGCCACTAAGAATACTGTGGAATAAAAAAGAAGATGGCCGTTTACCATTTGTAGAATGGTTGATGCTTGGTATTGGAGGATTATTGCCTGTCATCGCTGTAGTTGGATATTTTAAAATGACGGGGAGACTTGATGAACTCTTATTTTGGTCAGTCAAACAGCCGTCAAGAATGGCAGCAACTTTCACACAATCAAGATGGGAATTGTTTCAACATTTTGTTCCTCTGGTGACAAGAGCTGTAGTTGCGTTATGGATATCAGCGAGTGCCGGTTTGGTGTTGATATTTATCTCGGGGTTTAAGAAAGGAAATGTTTGGTTTGCATTTTTAATGGCGGCTTTCGGCCTTGCAAGTGTGGTCATCGGTGCTGCGTTTTATCAGCACTATTTTATACTTGCATTACCTGGTGTTGCACTCCTCGCTGCGGTTACATTGTATTGGATTTCGTTGCAGTTCGGAAAAAATGGCGTGGTGGTAAGTTGTGTTGCCGGTTCAATTTTATTATTATGGCCATTGATCAGTGAGCGCGAATATTTTTTCAGTCCTGACTACAATAAGATACACCAGCAGATGTACAGTTTCAATATGTTTCCTGAACTTGAACGAGTAGGGAAGGAATTAGCAAAGCGAGTCCCTGCAGGAAGTCGTATCGGTGTGATGGGTTCAGAACCGGAAGTTCTTGTAGCTGCCGATCGTGAAAGCTGTAGCAAACATTTGTTTATGTATCCCATCCTGTCTGATCCGATTTTATCACCACCTATGCAGGATGAATATCTGCATGATATGGAATCATGCTTACCGGATTATATCGTTTTTAATGGCGGCATATTATCCTGGACAGCAGGATATGACAAGTTGCAGATGTTTGAGAATCTTATGAAATGGATAAACGATAATTATACTACATCCGGATTAGCTGAATTTCGAAAAGACATGCCTGGCGAGTTGGTTTGGGATGGAGCCCTTTCTACGTACCAATCGCAGAATGAGTTTAAAGTGTACGTTTTTAAAAAGAAATGATTAATTCCCTACCTTTCAACCCTATGAAACTCTTTGATGCAACCGTATACACAAATCGCCGCAAATCATTGATGCAGGCGATGGGTCAGGGTCAGTTCTTTTTTCCCGGGGCCATCGAACAACCATTCAATTACAAAGCGAATCCATTTCCATTCCGGCAGGATAGTACATTCCTGTATTACTTTGGATTTGCACAGCCGGGGATGGCCGGCCTTATTGATGCAGATGCAGGTGTTTCTACTCTGTTCGGGCATGATATAGATATTGAAGAAGTAGTATGGATGGGCCCGCAGCCATCGATGGCAGAAAGGGCAAGATTAATAGGAGCAGAGCAGCACGCTGAGTTTGAAACTGTGACAGAAGTGCTGAAGGGTAAGAAAATTCAATACTTGCCTCCTTATCATGCAGATCGGATACTTTACCTGGCGAAAGTTTTAGCAAAAGGTGTTGATGAAATTCAAAGTGATCACTCCATGCCACTTGTGTATGCTGTAATTAAACAACGATCACATAAGGCCTCTGAAGAAATCATCCAGATGGAAGAAGCATTGGCGATCACTGCTGCAATGCACACACAATTAAGAAAATCTACTGCAGCCGGTAAGTATGAAGCACAACTCCGGGGCATAGCAGAAGGTGTCGCTTTTGCAAATCAGGGGCGTCTTTCTTACGGAGCTATTTGTACCGTGCAGGGTCAGACATTGCACAATAATGAATATCATCGTATGCTTAAAGAAGGAGGCATGCTACTATGTGATATCGGTGCAGAAAATCAAATGGGTTATGCAGGGGATATTACACGTGTTTATCCTGTGAGTCCAAAATTTTCAGTGCAGCAGGCAGACATCTATGATCTCGTACTGAAAGCGGAAACAGAATCTATCGCAGCAGTCAGGCCCGGTGTGAAGTACATGGATATTCATCTTGGTGCTGCACGTATCATCACCGAAGGACTCCAACAGCTTGGATTAATGAAAGGAGATGTTGATGAAAGTGTTGGTGCCGGAGCGCATGCATTATTCTTTCCTCACGGCCTTGGACACATGATCGGACTGGATGTGCATGACATGGAAAACCTGGGAGAAATTAATGTGGGTTATGATGGATCAGTGCAACGCAGCACGCAATTTGGTACAGCTTATTTGCGTCTTGCACGACCTCTTGAAACTGGTTTTGTATTGACAGTGGAGCCGGGTATTTATTTCATACCTGAGTTGATCGATATGTGGGAGGGTGAAGGAAAGTTTAAAGAGTATATTCAATATGAAAAGCTTAAGCCGTATCGGAATTTTACAGGAATAAGGATTGAGGATAATGTTTTAGTGACGGCGAGTGGTAACAGAGTGTTGGGGACACCCATTCCTAAGAATAGAAATGATGTGGAAAGGGGGTAGATTTTTTTCGTATATTTAGTTTTTACATTTCTCCTGAAGTCTTATTTAACAAATACCAACCTGAATGTTTATGAAAAGCATACTGATTATACAATTTGTTTTTTTGTGCTGCTCTGTTTTTTCTTATGGACAGGAAGATTGTGGCCCATTTTCAAAAGTACTTGGCTCTTTAATTGACAATGAAGGAGGATATAGTGTTGCCGCTTCCGAATCTGAGAAGATATTATATGTCGGGGGTATAAAAAATGACAGCCTTTTACTTCTAAAAGTGAACTCTAATGGTAACATTGAATGGGCACGTACATTTGATGTCGTAAAAGGAAAGGCCGATCATATCAATGGCATGTTTGTCGACTCAGATGGGATGCTGGGCATCGCAGGTACTGCAGGCTCGTTGATCAACGGAGGATCTGCATTCGCGCTTAGATATAACCCTCAATCAAATACCATTCTTTGGTCTGAAGTATTCACGAGCACAAGTCTTAGTTTTTGCTCCGGAATAATTGAAATGGGCGCTGGAGGAAATTATTTACTATCCAGCAATCCCACCGATCCGAATGATGCCGAGTTGATCGAATTGGATCGTAATACCGGCGTCATCAATACTAATTTTTCTAAGCATTATGATTTAGGCTCATCTGAAACTATACAGGATATGGTTTATGATGACGGCATGCTGTATGCATGTGGACGGTTTACAGATGGTGATGGCCTGGCGAAAATGAGAAATACCTTAATGAAAATTAACCCGTCAGATGGTCTTCCGGTATGGGTTACACTAGGGCATCGACCTCAATCAGTTACAGCACGTCTTTATAGTGTAGATCTAGTCATGGATCAGGGAAATATATATTCGATCACCTTAGGAGATCCGGATGGAACCAGCATTGATTTTACTGAAATATATGTTCAGAAAACCGATTTGAATGGTAATGTTTCCTGGCTGAAGAAATATGATTTACCAGGGGTAAATGACTGGCTTGATGAAATCATTTCTTCGGACGGCGGATTTGTGATTCTGGCCAGGAACCGGATCTCGCCAAGTGATATTGAACTATTTAAAATAAATCATGCAGGAGATCTTCTTTGGGCAAAAAAATTTGACTTTTCAAAAAATGATAATTCAATTCTTTTAGGAGGTATCACTTCACAACTCGTTGAGCTTGACCATCACCTTTACTTTACAGCTATTGCCGAGACCGCCGGTAACCAGGATATGATATTAGTGAAGACTGATCTGCTGGGAGAAATTAGTGACACATGTAGCATTACATCGTCGATAAATGTAATCGTCACTGATGTGAATAATGCGGTTTTTTACAGTGTGCAACCTGATGTTGCTTCATACATACCTGCAGTAACTTCGCTGGATATACATCCCGGGAAGACTACGGCAATACGATCGACGAATGTGTGTAGCAGTACTGTTGCAATTGAAACAGAAGTCAAAGCTACTATTTGCGTCGGCGAATCATATGAGGGATATACACAATCAGGCACATTTACAGATACGTTTAACGGCCAGGGAGGTTGTGACAGCATCCGAACTCTACGATTGAATGTCACTTCCTGTTCACCGATTATTTCTTATAATTTAAATGCATGTCAGTCCGTCATGGCCAATGGGTCACAAATGGACTACACCGAATTTATTCCTGCATATCCAACGGCATTGGCTTGTGCTGATGTTTCGGCTCATTTTTTATACAGGGACCCTCCACAAGAGAACAAACATTCATGTACTCCTGGTATCAATAATTCTCCGGCCATGTGTGTCACCACACTTAATTCATGTGTATATCTGCCGGGCAACAATGCATCCGTTGTCATCGAATTCACCATTAAGCCATCCGTTGATTCTATCGTCCAATTTACCGGTTTGGAATTTTATGAAAAAGGTCCAACTTCATATAGTTGGATCAACGGCCCGAGTGGTATAAATAATTATCCATTATACTATGGCATACGAATCCTAAAAAACGGTACGGAAATTTATCAAAAGAACACTATTCATACGACGCCTCAGTGGACTTTGCAGACATATGATTTTCTGAATAACGATTTATTTAAAGTAGGAGTAAATACAAATTTCCGAATTGAACTATTGTCTTATTGTCCGGTCGGCAATGGGGCCGATGTGTCCGCATGGGATCTTGATGAAATAAAAATATTTGCCGGATGTATTTCCCCTCTTCACAGTAAGCCGGTCATTGAAGGGGAAGTGTTTACAAAAGCAGGCCAATTTGTTCATGATGTGCAAATGAGTTTAGCAGACAATCCTGAATTTATTCAACCTAGAAAAAATCTAACAGATCACTCAGGCTATTTTTTATTTGATGATCTTGAAGTGGGGGGGAGTTTTTTTATAAAGGGGTATAAAAATGACGATGTAATGAATGGAATCAGTACCCTTGATTTGTTAAACATTCAGAAACACTTATTGGGTATTGACCCCTTCACTTCTTTAGATCAGTATATAGCAGCTGACATCAATCGAAACGGAAATGTAAGTGTGATGGATCTGATAGAATTAAGGAAACTTATTCTTGGGATATATACAGCGTTTCCTTCGAATACAAGTTGGAGATTTGCTGCGATGCCGCAGGACCTGAGTGGCACAGAATTAAATCTTTTTCAGGAAGTAGAAAGCATTGAATATCTTGAAAGGGATACCCAACGGGTTAACTTTACCGGCATAAAAATAGGAGACCTTAATGGTGATGTTCATTTGGTAACGGATAATATTGTTAAAATCCGAAATCCAAAGCAGATTTCATTCATCATTGATGATAAGCCGGTAAAAGATGGTATTCCATTTACTATTGATATTAAAGCTGATCAACAGATAGATGTTGATGGTTTTCAATTGAGCTTTAATCTTAAGGGTACAGAAGTCATAGGTTTGGCAGGCAGAAAAATTCCGATCACCGATGAAAACTTTTCATTCATGGATGGTAAGCTCAGAATAAGTTGGAGCCAGGCTCAGTCCATGTCTATTGGCCCAGATGATGTATTATTCACCATTACCTTAATTAGTCAACAGTCAGGTCTGTTGTCAGACAAAATCGAATTGGCAGATGAAATTCTCGCACCTGAAATGTATGTGGGCC
Source organism: Saprospiraceae bacterium (assembly GCA_049289835.1). Classification (GTDB taxonomy): domain Bacteria; phylum Bacteroidota; class Bacteroidia; order Chitinophagales; family Saprospiraceae; genus Opimibacter. The sequence continues at coordinate 14,486 of JBATMM010000237.1, forward strand.
ATGAAGCCGAGGCATACTCGTTAATGTTGAAAATGAATAACCCAAATGATCCAAATTCTGAAATAGGGTTTTTTCAAGCTGAACCAAATCCATTCAGTTCTTCAGTTGATATCCGGTTCCATTTGATTAATGGAGGGAAAACGATGCTCCGGTTCTATGATGTATCAGGAAGGCTTTTGTATGAGACTGAAACTATTTATTCACCGGGTGGACATACAGAGAAGATCAAAGGTGAAAGCATTATGCATAATGAAGGCGTTGTTTATTGTCAGATTATTTGTAATCATTATACCCGCACACAAAAATTAATCAGGCTTAATTAGAAATCATGTTTCCTTTTTTAATGTTCTTTTATAATTAAGAAATGAGAATTTTTATTTTCATTTTATTACCTTTTTGCATACCTGATTATACTCTGTCCCAGGGTGGTTGTGTCACATCCGCCGGTGCTATTTATGGTTTACCGACCGGCGATGCTGAAGGCTATAGTCTAGCGGCAACTTCTGGAAACGATGGAGTTTATGTGGCAGGGGTAAAAGGAGATAGCATTTTGATTGCTAAAGTCAACTTGTCTGGAATTGTGGAATGGGCCCGGACGTTTGATATTGTTCCAGGACAGGATGATAATGTTACTTCGATTTTAGTGGACTCAGAGGGAATGATAACGGTATCAGGTACCGGAGGAATTCCGGGCGCAAGCGGAACAGTAGTCTTTGTGTTTCGATTCAATCCAAATAATCAGCAAATCTTATGGGCAAAAACGTATTTCAGCACACCGGGTAATTATAACTTTGGTGTAATTCAGAAGGGTGCAGGAGGAAATTATCTTGAGGCCGGTGATTTTTTTGATGGACCAAATAGTAATAACGATAACGAACTTTTGGAGATAAATAAAAATACCGGGGCTCTTGTACCGGGTTTTGCCAAACGTTACGATTTGGGAAGTTCAGAAGGTTTTGCTGACATGGTGTTTTATCAAAACTTCATTTATGGTTGCGGCAGATATACAGACGGCCCGAGTCAGGCTGACATGAGACATACATTAGCAAAACATAATGCGAATGATGGAACACAAGTGTGGGTTAAAATGGGACATGTACCTGGAAATTTAAATGCAAGATTGTATGGTACAGACCTTGTCATCGATCAGGATGAAATATATTCTGCATATCAGGGTGATCCTACCGGTACAAGCCTGACGAATACAAAAATTTATCTTCAGAAAACAGATTTGAATGGCTCACTATTGTGGTTGAAACAATATGAATTACCTGGAGTTAATGACGAAGTATATGAAATTGTCAAATCAGGAAATGGTATAGTCGTTCTGGCTGCTGCAAAAGCTGCGCCGGCTAAGATTTTTTTATTTAAAATTGATTCCGGTGGAAATGTATTATGGGCCCGCCAATTTCAATTTCCCCCAATCATTACAGCTATTGGAAATTTTGGTGGTAAGACATCGCAATTAATTGAAGTGGGTGGTAAATTGGTGTTTACCGGATATGCGACAAACTCCAACGGCGGAGTCAATATGCTTTTAGTCATGACCGACCTTGATGGTATTGTTAGCGATCCTTGCGTAACCAACCAATTGATCACATTAGCGGTTCAAACCATAAGCGCTCCGACATTCTATACTGTCAATCCTATCATGACATCTCATGTACCGAATGTAACCACTGAGAATCCGGATAATTTTTTAACAAATCTGATGCCGAGACAGGAATGCATGATATCAGATACTATTTTCAACCTCATCAATATCACAATTTGTGCAGGAATGCAATATGAAGGATATTCTTCTTCCGGAACTTATATTGATAACTTTACAACAGGACAAGGGTGTGACAGTGTGAGAACCTTAAACCTGATCGTACAACCAGCCCTCTCTACAAATGAAACAGTTTCCATTTGCCTTGGGGATTCATATGAAGGATATTCAACCGGTGGAGTGTATGTGAATACCTTTCTAAGTATACAAGGCTGTGATTCTCTTCATACTTTAATGCTCACCGTGATACCTCTTACATTGAACCTTAATATTGAAATTTGTGAAGGAGAGCAATATGAAGGTTATGAGGACCCCGGATTTTATACAGACACCATTCAAGGTGTAAATAATTCATGCGACACGATCAGGTATCTGGAACTGAGTGTTCAGGCGCCAATGACAACTCAACTCATAAAAACGATTTGCACCGGCGAGGAATTTAACGGGCATACTTCTTCGGGATTTTACAGCGATACACTTTCCTCTGTATTGGGTTGTGACAGCGTAGTATCGATTGAGCTTACTTCACTTGATCAGATTAGTTCTCATATTCAGGCTTCTGTTTGTGAAGGAGAATTCTATGGACATTCATCAATAGGCACGTATGTGGATACCCTCCTCTCTTACACAGGTTGTGATAGCCTCAGGACGATTGAATTAAGCGGTGGATATACGTATATCCCCAATGTATTCTCACCAAATGATGATGGGATAAATGATGTCTTTGAAGTAGTTCAATTTCCTGATCACTCTCTAGAACTTCAGTATTTCGGAATATTTGACAGATTTGGTGACCTCACTTACGAAACCACAACTTGGCCCGTTCAGTGGAATGGCAAAAGAAAAAACGGATATCCTTACAATCCTGCCGTCTTTGCCTATGTCATGATTTATAAATGTGGCAACGAAAAGATTACAGAAAAAGGAGACATTACGCTTATAAAATAAGAATTGCAATTAGCATTTCAATTATTTGATTCCGTGCTTAGACAATTCAAAAGCTTTTTCTCTCTTACTGACAATGGAAAATGATCCTGAATATGCTGACGATAAATAATTGAATTCTCCGGGTTGAATTCAAAGATGGCCCTGTGCACAAGAGTTTCTAATAAATCGAGATTTTTATGAGGGAGCACATATCCTTTATTGCCTGCGATGAATGGTAACATCCCGACATCAGAAACAATAGGTACACATCCACACAACATCGCCTCACATACTGAAATTCCAAAGCCCTCAGAAATGGATAACTGAAGATAAAACCGGTGACGATTATAAATAGCAGAAAGTTCATGATGCGGCACAAAATCAATAACCATGATATTAGAAGGCATGGATATGCCAATGGGTTTCTGAGCACCGACAAATGTATACGTGTAATCAGGTGTTTTCTTAGCCAATTCAATGATCAGATCAAGGCCTTTTACCATCCACCTTTTCTGCAACTCCAATCCGGACGCAATGGTGATAAATGAATTTTCAGCGCGCAGAGTGGATGGATCAATTTGAAATTTATTAGTTGATATTCCATTATGAAGTACCGTATACGGTGTGTTGAGGGGTTTATAAAAATTTGAGAAACCCTGATGAACATATTTCGTAGGCATATATGTATACTCTGCACTGACCAATGATTCACTCACCGGCAACAATCTTGTCGCCCATTGTAAAGATTTTTTTGAAAACCAAAACAGTACAGGACGACTTAAGAATCCATAATCAATTTCAGGAAAATTGTTGCACTCTGTTCCATTCAAAACAATGTAATGAGGCACATTCAATAATTTTGAAAGAAGAGAAGGTAGCAGTGTGTGATAACCGGAAAATTGAGAAAAAAATACTTTCGCCCGAAAAATTCTAATCAGAATGAAGATCAATTGAGCGATAAAGGAGAAAGGCGTGTGCCATTTCGTTCTGGGTTTAAAATTAAATGAGCAAACGGAATATTTCCGGGACAAAATTTCAAAATCGGCATCCACAAAAGGAGATTCATTTGGGAAGAAATAGAGCAATTTCTTCATGATGCTGCCCGGAAAATATAATTACCCCATCTGTCAAAATCGGTATATTCCATTGACGTCAGCTTACCTCTTTTCAAACCGTAACATTTATAATTTAAATCTTTAAGGAAAGAAATCAGCTCTGATGTTGAATAACCTGCAGCATTGAAAGCACCTTCATTAATTTCAATCAACAGTTCAGGTTTAAATTTAAGAAGGCTTTTAAACATTCCTTTCAATACATATAATTCCGCGCCCTCTACATCAATTTTTATGAAATCAATACGGGTCATTTGTTTAAAAAAAATATCATCGAAGACTTTAAGGGAAACCTGTTCTTCAAAAATATTTCGTTCATCCGTTTTATATAATGTCGAAAGTCCTTCATTATATCCATGATGATGGATCGTATCCGACGTCGTATAAATAGGCAAAGAACCTTCCTGATCAGACAACCCAAAATCATATATTTCAAGATTTTGTAGATTGTTTATGCGTTGGTTCTCCCGAAGTAAGCTGCGTATTTTACTTACAGGTTCAAACGCCAAAACGCGACCGTTAGTCAACTTCGAAGAAGCATAAACAGAAAACTCCCCCTGATTAGCTCCTACATCAATAAAAATCATATCTGATGAAAGCGTCCGGCGTAAAAACAATATTTCATTGAGATGATGCAAACCTGCCCAATAAATAGAGCCTCCCATGTAAGAATGTATATCCACTTTCATTTTGAGGTTCCCGGTAAATTTCACTACGTGCAACTCCTCTTTTTCACCGGGATGATAACTCAGCTCTCTCGCTTTCCTTGACAACCTGAACAGAACCATTCCAACGTAGTACGTCAATGGCATGGATACGATCGGAAAAATGGTACTTCTGAATATTCCCGCAAAAAAATTACGCATTAGAAAATGATTTTGTTTTTCTGTCGAAGAAAGACATGCATTTGAAGATTGACAATCGATATTGGAAGATCAGTATACCGGGCTAGAAATCAATCAACTATATCTTTAACAAGCTGACCTGAAAATCGTTGTATGGGCTAATATAAATGCTTTTTCAGCCATTCCGATATATATTTAGGTTTGCTAAAATAATCAGAAGAGCCAATGAAAAAACGATTCTGTCTGCTAGTGGCCTATTGTATACTATTTATCGCATGCCATGTTTCCGCTCAGCCCTTCACCCGCCAGGACACCCTTCGAGGCTCCATCACTCCACAGCGCGCATGGTGGGACCTCAAATTTTATGACCTCTCCATTGATTTTGATATCGATCAAAAATTCATAAAAGGTTCTAACACGATTTCATTTGATGTCATCATGCCCGAACAAACGATGCAGATCGATCTGCAGGAACCCTTAGCTATCACTTCAGCTATTTACAAAAGACAGGAATTGACATACACCAGAGAAGGAAATGTCTATTGGATCAAATTTCCTTACCCTCTTATTTCCGGAACAAAAGATAAAGTGACCATCAATTATGAAGGACACCCTGTAGAAGCCGTTCATCCTCCCTGGGATGGCGGACTCACCTGGTCGACTGATGACCATGAAGCTCCTTTCGTGGCTACATCCTGCCAGGGACTTGGCTCAAGCGTGTGGTGGCCCTGCAAAGACCATATGTATGACGAACCGGACAGCATGTCCATCAGCATCACTGTGCCTCCTGATTTGATGGATGTATCAAATGGTCACCTGAGAAGCATCGATTATCATCCCGATGGCCGTAATACCTACCATTGGTTTGTCAAAAATCCAATCAATAATTATGGTGTCAATGCCAATATCGGAAGGTACACACACTGGTCAGATACCATGCAGGGAGAAAAAGGAATTCTTGATCTTGATTTTTTTGTATTGCAGGATGATTATGACAAAGCACGCGAACAATTTAAAGATGTATACCGTACAATTCGGGCATTCGAATATTGGTTTGGCCCCTATCCTTTCTATGAAGATGGATATAAACTCGTGCAGGTTCCTTATCTCGGTATGGAGCACCAGAGTTCAGTGACATATGGCAATAAATTTAAGATGGGCTATCTCGGCATGGACCTTTCTTCTACAGGTTGGGGACTGAAATGGGATTTCATCATCGTCCATGAATCAGCACATGAATGGTGGGCAAACAATATCACATACAAAGACATGGCGGATATGTGGATCCATGAATCATTTGCAAATTATGCAGAATCTATTTTCCTCGATTACTATTACGGCCGTCAGGCTGCTAATGAATATGTCCAGGGCATACGCGCTAAAATTGAAAACAAAAAACCGATCATCGGCCCCTATAATGTCAACCAGGAAGGCTCAAAAGATATGTATTACAAAGGTGGCAACATGCTTCACACTATTCGCACCATGCTCAATGATGATGTATTGTGGAGATCTGTGCTTAGAGGCCTTCAACAGGAATTTTATCATCAGACCGTGACTACCGCACAGATTGAAGAATATATTTCAAAAAAGACAAATCAGGATCTGCACACCTTCTTCAATCAATATCTCAGAGATCCGCGGGTACCGGTATTGGAATATCAGGTCAAAGAAAATACAATCAGATTCCGGTATGCGGATATTGTCGAAGGATTCAACATGCCTTTGAGAGTCACCATTGCGGCCAAAAGAAAAATCTGGATCCAACCTAATGCACAATGGCAATCAGTGGAACAGGGAATTCCTGTAGACACGTTTGAGGTTGATCCTAATTTTTATATCATTGTAAAAGAAGTGAAAGAATAAAAGCCCGAAGTCCTTCGACCCCAGGCTTTGTGACGCGACAAAACGTCATACTTCGACTTCTCTACTCATCCTAACCGCACGCTCAGTAACCATTTTGATTTCTGTCATGAATAGGCAGAATATAAATAATAGACAACAACCAAATAGCTTCGTTGCATGCCGAATATTTCTCAAGCACTGAAACCAACAATAACACCAGCCGAATACATCGACATGGTCACCGACATGTTTCTGAAGGTATCCGACCCTATACGAGCCGGGCAACAAATGGCCTACATGCGCGGCCAGTTTGAATATTGCGGCCTGGGTGCGACGATCTGGTACCCGATGGCAAAGAAAATTTTTATTGAACACGGTATGTTCACCGGTAAAAAACTAAAAACATTTGTTGAAGGATGCTACGATCAGAGTTATCGCGAAGTGGTGTATGTCGGCATTGAGATGATGCAACGCATGCTTTCATACCAGGATGCTTCATGGATCAAAGTCCTCGAAAAATGTATCACCACACAGTCATGGTGGGACAGCGTGGACTGGCTCGCGAAACTAACAGGCATATTTTTCAAACAATATCCTGAACTCCAACACGAATATGCATGGAAGTGGATTGAATCTGACAACATGTGGCTCCAACGCGTAGCCATCATCCATCAACTATTCTACAGGGAAACCACAAACGAGAAATTGTTATTTGACATGATCCGTCGCCGATCAGACAGCAAAGAATTTTTTATCCGAAAAGCCTGCGGCTGGGCACTCCGTCAATATTCAAAAACAAATCCAAAACGAGTTCAATGGTTTGTAAAGAATCATCAATTGTCACCATTGTCTTCAAAAGAAGCTTTGAGATTGATCAATAAAATTTAGGGAATGCGCATCTAAAAAAAAGAGGACGCAGAGACTCATGAAAAATTATGATTAAATAAGATTGATTTCGAACTCGTCAAGTTTAAAAATTCAAAGAAGGTTCTCCTATTACCCGATTCACATTCGTTACTTGTTATTCGTTATTCGTTACTCTTCCTCACTCATACCTAAGTGATTCAATCGGATCAAGCCTGGCAGCTTTCAATGCAGGGTAAAGTCCTGACACCAGCCCAACAATCATACAGGTGACAAATCCCAGAATAATCCATGCC
>JBATMM010000238.1:0-3320 GCA_049289835.1 Saprospiraceae bacterium
CTCTTTGCATTATTTTAATTTTAAATTTCGCATGGTCATTTCATATTAATTACACAAAAAAGGAATGGCACGATGATGCAAGTATCAATTATATCAACATGGTCCGCGTCCATCAACAGGCAGTTAAATATTGTGAAGAGGAGAATTGGTCTGATCGAAAAATAAACACTCATTTCTTGTTACAGCAGGATTTAACAAGAGTTGCTGCAGGTTACCTCTCCTCAGCATCCGGATTTGAAAAGGTCAGTTATAATGGAGAGATCGAACCTGATGATGAGATCATTATTTTCTCATGCATTGAATTTGATGAGGGGAAATACAATTGGCTAAAAGATAACTCCGGATATCAATTGGCTAAGCGATTTGAAATAAATAAAGCCTGGGCAGAAATTTACACGTTGAAAGAATAAATGCCGGAGTTGTTAATTTCATCAATTTATTTCATCTTGTTGTCACATTCCACATTATAAAAGGATATATAGAGGAAGAAGGTACACACACGGTTATTGAATGACTTTCTATCCGCCATTCAGAACCGGCAGAAAAGAGAGGTATTCATCCCGGCAGCTTCATTTATCAGATTTTGCTTCTCTTTGGAGATCTTATGGTCCGCATCGTGCGAAACATTTTTATGCTTATTTGTCCGGCTCTTGTCTCCGGCCTGAGTTTACTATGCTTTTCTGCTTCGGGCCAGAACCTGGTACCAAATCCTGACTTTGAAACTTTTACTTCATGCCCTTCGAGTATCGGAACAGGAGGTTTCTTTCAGGCTATTCCCTGGGAAAGCGGGAACTTTGGAACAATCGATTATTTTAATGCATGTGATATTTCGGGAATTGTAGGTGTACCCATAAATGTATTTGGAAATCAACCTGCCCATTCCGGTGTTGCTTATGCAGGCCTTGGTGTTCGCAGTCAATCCATTGATTATCATGAATACCTGCAGGCTCCTCTGGACCAGCCATTGGTCAGCGGTGTTACCTATCATGTTAGTTTTTATATCAATCTCAGTGATGAGGTCTGTGGCACGGGTCATATGGGTGCATATTTTTCTGCACTTCCTCCACCATATGTTTCAAGCGATCATTTAGATGTGGTACCGCAAATTGATTATGCGATGGGCGGATATCTTTCAAATAGTACAGACTGGACTTTAATATCGGGCTGTTTTACAGCAGAAGGCGGAGAGTCTTATATCACCATTGGTAATTTTCATCATTACACAGATACACCGTTTGATCCATTGTGTCCCTTCCAACCTAATTTTTCATATTACTATATCGATGATGTTGTCGTTGAAGAAGGGCCTGATCCCGGCGTTATTCCGCTTGATCTTGGAAGCCCTGTTTCAGTGTGTACTCAATATGCGATAGACCCAGGTATTGATAGTGTTTCTTACCATTGGGAAGATGGTTCAACACTTGATTCACTGAACGTAACGATATCAGGAAATTATGCAGTGACTATTTCTGATGGATGTAATATCGGAATAGATAGTGTCGATGTGACTATTCTTGGCAATCCCCAATCAGTTGAAATCGGAACTGACTCTGTGACGATTTGCAGTGGTGATCACTTTGATATTTCACTCGATCCCAATTGGAATTATATATGGAGTGATGGAACGACTTCTTCTGACATTTCTCTGGTGACTACCGGAAATTATAGTGTCACACTTGATGACGGATGTGACATTTCCGCAGATACGATTGTACTCAATGTCCTGTCTCCTCCGGCACCATTCTCACTTGGAATTGATACGGCTATTTGCCTGGGCTCAATTATCACCTACAGTTTCGATCCTGCTCTGGGACAATTCATTTGGCAGGATGCGACTATAGGTTCTCTGTATGAAATAAGTTCTGCAGGAAATTATACATTGACGGTTTCCAATATTTGCGGTAGTGTCTCCGATGACATATTAATTTCTTATCTCCCGATTCCAAATGTTGAATTAGGTGGCCCGATCATTTCATTATGCACAGGAAATAATCTTCTTCTCAATTTAGATACGCTCCAGGCATTCTTTACCTGGCAGGATGGTTCTCTCAATTCATCTTTTCTGGTTACGTCAGCAGGAGAATATTCTGTTATAGCTTCCAATGCATGTGGCTTCGACACTGATACAATTACTGTCGATGAAGTATTAATGCCCACGGTTGATTTGGGAGCAGATATTACCATATGTTTTGCTCAACTTCCTTATGCCCTCAATGTATCCGGAATTCCTGATGCGACTGATTATGTATGGCAAGACGGTAGTACAAGTCCTGTTTTTAATGTCATGTCTTCAGGTGATTACAGTGTCACGGTTTCCAATGTTTGTTTTTCTTCAGTGGATACCATACATATTGAAGTAACAAATATAGCTCCGCAAGTGATATTACCAGCTGATCAATCCATTTGCGTTGGAGATACTTTTGTTTTGACTAATGTCGGATCTACGGGTGCATATGAATGGAATGATCATTCAACTGTTCCATCATACCAGGTCACTTCTTCAGGAACATATTCGCTCACAGTTACAAATATCTGCGGGTCAGGAGCGGATACAATCAATGTTGACTTTGTTTCACCTCCTGCTCTTCCTGATTTAGGTCCTGATATTTCCTTGTGCCTGGGACAAACATTTTTATTGTCTCCCATGATCATGAATGTTACTTATTTGTGGCAGGACGGAAGTACAGCGGATACATTTCTAGTGACTACAGCAGGTACTTATGATGTGCAGATAAGTAATATGTGTGGTTCATCGAATGATACAATAGTCGTCTCTGAAACTACGGTTGCTCCACAAGTTGATTTAGGTCCTGATGTCAGAGGATGTGAAGGAGATATAGTGACGCTCATGTCCAATATTTCAGGAGTTGATTTTATGTGGCAGGATGGTTCACAATTACCTTCACTGACTACATCTGTTTCAGGAATATTTATTCTAAATGTCAGTAATAGTTGTGGTACAGATGCAGACACAGTGTCGGTGGATATACATGGTACAATTCCTCAAATCCAATTAGGTGTAGATACAATTTTGTGCACGGGTGATACTTTACATTTAACTATAAATTCAGATGCTGAAACTACTGTTCAATGGCAGGATGGTTCAATGCTTCCGCAATTGGTTATAACGATGCCGGGTATTTATTCAGTAACGGCATCAAATTTTTGTGGTACAAAATCGGACACGATCGATATAGGACTATTAAGTGCTCCGAAAGATTTTGATCTCGGTCATGACACCATTCTTTGTCCTGGTGAGTTCTTAATCCTTCAAGCACCGGCAACAACAGATGCGATTCAATGGCAGGATGGAAGTAATG
>JBATMM010000239.1:0-13934 GCA_049289835.1 Saprospiraceae bacterium
GCCTTGCCCCCATCGATCGGAATCTTGTACATTTTACTGCTTCCTTTATTCGCTTCTACGTTTGGTGTATTGACGGAATAAATCACACTTTTCCCGTCAGCTGTAATGCCGAGACCAGTGACTCGCCCGAGTTGCCACAATAGTTCTGGTGTCATCGTGGTTTGAGCCTGCAGGCTGCATAAAGACCCAATAAAAAATATTGAAATTAACCTGTACATATGGAATTGATTTAAGCAGAGCGAAAGTAGTCATTCCATTACTAAAGTCCACCGGGATGAATTCGTTTTTAGACCAGCTTATCCAGATTTTGGCCTTAGAGACAGATTCATTGATGTGAGAATTTGGCAATTTGACAATGTGGTAATGTGGCAATGTGATAATTTCACTGACGTACAATTTCAAAGATTAGTTATTCCTGGAATTTCCAATAATTTTCGATAAAATTTTTTGGATCACTTTTAGTTTGAGCATTAAATCTTCACAATTGGGATAGTGCTTAGATCTCTGACACAGCTTGAGCCAATATTCAGTTTCTCTGGATTCTTTATCCGAAATTTTCATTTTGTGTATAAAATCAGCTTTACTTTCCGGACTTTGTGCTTCGTGAACATTAGCTCCGATTGACGTTCCTGCCTTCAAAATTTGTCTGCTGATGACATACTTTCTTCGGCTTTCAAGCATTTCCGCAAAGTCAATAATATCAAGTGAAAAATCCAGAGTTAATTCCAGGATTGGGTTACTATTCGTTTCCATCAGGTGATGAATTTGGTGAAAAACTAAATTAAATGAAAAAAATTAATTAGTATAAAAAACATTTTCACATTGCCACATTTTCACACAACATTATCACGTCGTCACATTATCACATCATCACATTATCACATTATCACATCATCTCATTATCACATCGTCACATTATCACATCGTCACATTATCTCATTGTCAAATAAGTTTCAGTACATTAGACGATGTCAATCGTATAATGCATGAAACAAAAACCAACCCTTACCTTCTGGCAGATCTGGAATATGAGCTTCGGCTTTCTGGGTATCCAGTTTGGATTTGCTTTGCAAAACTCTAATGTCAGCCGGATCTTCGAAACACTCGGGGCCAAAGTAGATGACATACCTATCCTTTGGGTAGCCGCACCGCTTACCGGACTGATCGTCCAGCCCATCATCGGTTATCTGAGCGACAGGACGTGGAATTTTCTCGGACGGAGGCGTCCATTTTTTTTAGGTGGGGCTATCATGGCTTCTCTTTGTTTGTTTATCATGCCAAATTCTCCTGCATTATGGGTTGCAGCAGGAATGCTGTGGCTGATGGATGCTTCTATTAATATTTCGATGGAGCCCTTCAGGGCCTTTGTTGGTGACAATTTACCTTCTCATCAACGCACCTCCGGATTTGCGATGCAGAGTTTTTTTATAGGCACCGGAGCTGTTGTGGCTTCTTCATTACCATATGTTTTTACAAATTGGTTCGGGGTGTCAAATCAGGCAGCGGAGGGAGTTATTCCTGATTCAGTGAAATGGTCATTTTACATAGGAGGACTTATTTATCTCGCTGCTGTGATATGGACAGTATTCAGTTCCAAAGAATATTCTCCTGAGGAATTGGCTTCTTTTTCTGAAGCACATGAATCGTCTGATCCTTCTACTGGCCATGATGAAGCCATCAGCCCGACTGTTTCATTTCGTACAGGAAGTATTTTAGTCATTATCGGCATCTTGCTGAATGTGTGGTTTTGGTTAGAGGATTTTCCAAAAGAACTGTACCTCTTTTCTTATGGGACCATGCTGGTGGGGATTTTGTTTTTGTTGGTAGGATTGATGAAAAAAAGCAATTTGTCGAAAACCGGATTTGTCACGATCATGGATGACCTTTTACATATGCCATCTTCGATGAAACAACTTGCTGTGGTACAATTTTTTTCGTGGTTTGGATTGTTTGCGATGTGGATTTATACAACATCTGCTGTGACAAGCCATATTTATCATTCGACGGATACAACTTCAAAAATTTATAATGATGGAGCGGATTGGGTTTCATTGTGTATGGGTGTCTACAATGGCGTTGCCGCATTAGTTGCTTTCGGTCTTCCGGTTCTGGCGGGAAGGACGAGCAGGAAAGTGGCACATATGATTTGTCTTGTTCTTGGAGGATTGGGATTAGTATCCGTGTATTTCATTACTGACCCACATTACCTTATTGTTTCGATGATTGGTGTTGGTGTGGCCTGGGCGTCGATATTATCTGTTCCATATGCGATGCTGGCGGGATCATTACCTCCTCATAAAATGGGTTATTACATGGGTGTTTTCAATTTCTTTATCGTCATTCCTCAGATCGTGGCGGCAGCACTTCTGGGATTCCTGTTAAAATCATATTTTCATAGTGAGCCCATTTATGCTGTTATGCTGGGTGGTGGTTCTATGATCCTGGCAGGTCTTATGTGTCTTCGGGTGACAGATGTGGATGATTATATGGGAATAAAGACAGGTGGAAACGGTAAACAGTAGCAGTGGCAGTGGCAGTGGCAGTGGCAGTGGCAGTGGCGGTGGCGGTGGCAGTATTCAGTATTCAGTATTCAGTATTCAGTATTCAGTAAAAACGATATTTAAATATTATTTTTAGACTAGTCTAAATTAATATTTAGAATAGTCTAAATAATTATGTATTTTTGAAATGTGCTATTAACAATTGCTGAAGAAAACTATCTGAAAGGGATTCTCACACTTTCTATTCAGGCAAATATCTCTGTGACTACCAATGACATAGCTGCGCTCTTAGGCACCACCCCAGCTTCAGTAACAGATATGTTAAAGAGATTGTCCACTAAGGATCTAATCCATTATCAGTCTTACAAAGGTGCAAGACTCACCGAACAAGGTTACAAACACGCCACCTTCCTTATCCGCAAACACCGGCTCTGGAAAGTCTTCTTATACCAATCCCTGAACATCCCATGGGAGGCAGTCCAGGAAATCGCAGAGGATCTTGAACATATCAATTCCGATCTCCTCATCGACCACCTGGACTCTTTCCTTGGTTTTCCTAAATTCGATCCTCACGGAGATCCTATTCCAAACGCCCAGGGTAAATACACCCTGAGAGCACAATCACCATTATCAGATCTTTCACCCGGGAAACAGGGGGTCATCATCGGTGTGAAAGATCACCAGGTTTCTTTTCTTAAATACCTGGACGAAAAAGGAATAGGCATAGGTAAAACCGTAACAACAATCAAAAATGACACCTATGATCAAAGCATGACCATCGCCATGGATCAAAAAGAAATAAACTTATCCGGAAAAGTTGCAAGCCTTATTTTCATAAAACCGTTATAAAATCTATTTTTTCTTAAGAAAGAAACATATGATTCAAACAATTGAAAAGCCAATGAACACTATCTTTAAATCAGAAGAATGTCAGCTTTAGTCTACAATGTCACCGTAAAAATTTCCGCTGAGGTCCGCGAACAGTGGGTCGATTGGATGCTCCATGAGCATATCCCGGAAGTCATGGCCACAGCTTGCTTCAAATCCTTTCGCCTTCTCCATCTTGAAGGTTATGATGATGATGAAGGCATCACCTATGCCATCCAATATACATGTCCTAACCAGGAATTATTTACCATTTATCAGCGTGATCACGCACCTCAATTGCAAAAGAAACATCAACATGCATTTGATGGGAAGTTTGTGGCGTTCCGTACGATATTAGGTCTGATCGCAGAAGGCTAAGGAAAAGGCTGAGGCTAAGGAAAAACGGGTAATTGTCTTCTTAAACTCTAAATCCGGAATTTATTTATTTATTTCCTTCGCCTCAGCCTTTGCCTTCGCCTTCTCTTTAGCCTTTGCCTTCACCTTTTCTATTAATTTTACCCTATGGATTTTGAACTTACCGAAGAGCAGCTTGCCGTCCAACATGCGGCACGTGAATTTGCACGAAAAGAACTACTTCCGGGTGTAATAGCCCGTGACAGAGATATGATCTACCCTACTGACCAGGTCCGACAGATGTGTGAGATGGGTTTTATGGGTATGATGGTCAGCCCTGAATACGGTGGTGGAGGCATGGATTCACTGAGTTATGTTCTCGCCCTTGAAGAAATATCAAAAATTGATTCCAGCGCTTCGGTCATCATGTCGGTCAATAACTCACTGGTCTGCTGGGGGATTGAATCTTATGGCAGCCCTGAGCAAAAATTAAAATACCTGCCAAAATTGGCTACCGGTGAATGGCTTGGCGCATTCTGTCTGTCTGAACCTGAGGCCGGAAGTGATGCCACAAGCCAACGCACCACTGCGAAGGAAGATGGCGACCATTATATCCTGAACGGCACAAAAAACTGGATCACTAATGGTGGGAAATCCTCTCTTCATGTCGTCATGGCTCAAAGTCATGCTGAGCTCAAACACCGTGGTATCAACACACTTATTGTCGAACGTTCATCGCCAGGCATTGAGATAGGTGCCAAAGAAGACAAACTTGGTATCCGTGCATCAGATACACATTCGATCATGTACAGTGATGTACGCGTTCCAAAAGAAAACCGCATAGGCCCTGATGGATTTGGATTTAAATACGCCATGAGCACTCTTGATGGTGGTCGCATCGGAATTGCCGCTCAGGCATTAGGCATTGCAGCCGGTGCTTATGAACTGGCGCTCAAATATGCCCAGGAAAGAGAAGCTTTTGGAAAACCGATCATGCATCACCAAACCATAGCTTTCAAGCTGGCAGATATGGCTACTGAAATTGAAGCAGCCCGTCTGCTCGTCTACAGGGCGGCACGAATAAAAGATATGGGTCTGGATTATAGCACCATTGCCGCCATGGCGAAATTATATGCTTCTGAAACCGCTATGAAACATACTGTCGAAGCGGTACAGATACACGGTGGCTATGGTTACGTCAAGGAATATCACGTGGAGCGGCTGATGCGGGATGCAAAGATCACTCAGATATACGAAGGTACAAGTGAGATCCAGCGTCTGGTGATCTCAAGGGCTATATTGAATGGAGAACTCTATCAGCCTATGGCAACTTTGTGAGCACAGATCCGTTTTTGAAGCCTGACACTTTTCTATTTTTTATCACTACCCCATCATGAAAGGATCTTTCCATATTGCTACGGTATCAGGTATCCCGGTGAAAGTTCACTGGAGCTTTGGTCTTTTATTGTTGTGGGTAGCCTATGAAACCAGCAAAGAAGGATTCCAGCCTATTCTACTACTTCTTTCTATTGCGATTGTCCTCAGTGTTTTTTTCTGTGTGATCCTGCATGAATTTGGACATGCTCTGGCCGCCAGAAAATTCGGTGTTCATACATTCGATATCATCATGACCCCGATAGGTGGTATAGCAAGACTGGAGAGAATGCCTGAGGGAAGAGGTCAGGAATTCTGGGTCGCTATTGCAGGTCCTGTTGTCAATTTTCTGATCGTAGGCGTGATCTGGCTATGCTATGCTCTGTTTAAAGGTGAAGTCTTTCCGCTTTTCTCTTCTTCGTTCTGGAATTTCAATCAGGAAGCAACATCCTATTTCAAAATAATACTTCTGGCAAATGGTTACCTCGGCACCTTTAATTTGTTGCCGGCTTTTCCGATGGATGGAGGACGGATTCTTCGAAGCCTCTTATCGCTAAAAATGGATCGAAGCAAAGCCACTCAGATCGCATCCTATGCAGGACAGGGTATTGCATTTCTGATGTTCGGTTATGGATTCATGCATAATCGTCCGACACTCACACTGATCGGTGTATTTATTTTTTTCGCAGCTCGCCAGGAGAACAAAGCGCTTCAACGTCAGACATGGTTGACAAAAACGAAAGCGTCAGATATCATGGAACCCATCGAGCATACGCTTGAAGCCGGCCAAACGATGTCGGAAGCTAAGGAAAAGATCAAAAAGATAAAGGGTGAAGGCTTTATTGTTTGGGCAGGCCCGGAAACACCGCTGGGCTATTTAACCAGGGAATTAATATCAAATTTTGATTCTGTACGATATCCCGGAAGTCTCATTGATGCCTGGGTCATTCCATCACCTGCAGTTGTTCCCCTTGAGACACCGGCAAGTCAATTATATGCATTCATGCAACATCATAAAATTCCACTTGCACTTGTGTCTGATCAATATCAGTATAAAGGAATAGTCCATTGGAAAAAACTTTCTGAAAGTGTATGATGAAATGTAAATGGCAAATAGGGTATAAAAAAGAATGGACAAGTTGCGACTTGTCCATTCTTTTTTAAAACGTATATATGCTGCGTCAGACGGCTATTTTTTCAATCTTGCTTTGACGGCTTCGGTAAGATCATTGCCGTCTTCTGCAAAAAGCAAAGCACCTGAAACGCTGGTGTCAAAGATCATGGTATAATGCCCTTCTTTCCCAATGACCTGGATGACACTGTCTACCTGAGTGAGTATCGGCTGAAGAAGTGATTCTCTTTTTTGCATTACTTTGAATTTGATTTGTTCCTGCATAGAGGACAACGAATCCTGTTCTGTCTGAAGCGCTACTTGCTTGTTTTGTTGAGCAATCTGTGAAAGTGTCCCGCTATTGATTTCTTCAACTAAAGCTCTGTACTTAGCTTCGAATGCCTTTGATTGTGCGTCAAATGGATCTAAAAGGCCTTTTTGATATGTTTCTAACTCCGTGTTGGCCGGACCGATCAATGGATGACCCTGTATGATCAGCGCAGAATTGACATGACCAAATTTCTGTGCGTTACTTTCTTGAGCAGCCGCCAGAAAAATCATTAAGGAGAATAAGATTAATTTATTCATTTGATACAGTTATTCTTTGAATTTGAAGAGTTGAGTTCGTTAAAAACAATCTGTGAAATTAGGCCTCCTGGTTGAATTCAATCCCTATTTAACAAAAGTTTAAAACTATGTGAACTTCCCAAAGCATGGGAGCACAATTTCCATTGATAAGAAATGGAATAAAAGATCTTTTCGGAAAAAGTAAATACGGAATCAGACTTCCTTTTTACTCTCTTCGATGGCTTTGCGGTCTGATTCCCGCATACCTTCTTTGATCTCGTTTTCGATATTGTTCCGTGCATTATTGAACTCACGGATACCCTTACCTAAGCCACGCATCAGTTCAGGGATTTTCTTCCCTCCGAACAACAACAATACAACAGCTAGGATGATGAACCATTCAGAACCACCGGGCATACTTAGAAATAAAAAAGTATTCATTGTCAGACTATTTAAGAAGTCAAAGTTACGGAAAAATGAAGGAGGCAGTTCATTATTATGTGAATAGAGTCCCAACAATCCCGGGGGAAATCCAATTTTGAATTAAACCTCACTATCAGATGACGATCTCCCGAATGTCTTATCCAAAATAATGCATGAATGACTTAATCACAACCCTTTACGCATATTTTATTTAGTGCTTATGAACGACGTCGTTCATTCGGATCGAGTTCAGCCCACCGTGTAATGGAACTACTTAACTTCACAAATTTATCCTGCTGCTCCTGGGAAAAATGTTTTTTACCCTCACCTATCTTTCCTCTCCGTATAAACTGATCATAGACCATTTTTGAAGAAGGAGGTTGCACACCAAATTTTTCTTCCAATTGCTTCATATGGTCAAAGCTGCTGTATCTCAATGCCCTTTCGACCTGGTCAGGTGTGCAATTAAGGTTGCAGAAACTGATGATTTTGTTGATTTGCGCTTCTTTATCATTAATCAGGTCTTCGTATCTCAGATAAAGTATGTTAAGGTTATGCTTATTCTCCAACCAATCCTGAGTATATGTAAACCAATTCGTTTTCCTATTGGATAAAAACTTGCTGATAAACTCATTAAACTCCAGATCAGGATTATTATAATTTCTGTTTTGGTGATATAAGGAAACAGCCACATCCATTCCATCCCTGTACACAAAAATGAAGCGACCTTTTACGCCCTTAGAAAACTCCTTATAAAAGTCATGGGATTTAATCAGGCGGGGGGAAGCAAATTCTATTGGTTTTTCTCCCCGGATCGAAGCATTTCGGATCCATGGAGAAACATCATATATATGATTGAAATCCAGATCGCCCCGGGTCGTCAGATGATATAAAATCATTTGCATCATGGTGGTTCCCGATTTAGGATAGGTCACGATATAGATATCGTCATCCCTTTCTCCAAACTCCATTTTATAAAGCATGAAACCAAGCTTGTCCGATATCTTCTTCAAACGCTGACCGGCTTTATCAACAAGGTTGTTGATAATCTTCACGCCAATGAATTCAAAGTCCGGCATTTGTTTCATACCTGAAAAGAGGAAAAGCCATCTATTTTTCTGAAAAGGTAATAGTCTAAACTTTACGATCTAGCTATTTGCATTTTCCATGGTAATAATTTGCTTCATTGACAACATCAGACCAGAAAGCATAACTGGATTTCCAGTTGTCATTGTCTTGACAATATTTATAAGAGTTCCCGAAACTATCAACCCAATTGCAGCATTCATCCTTTTTACAGGATGTCCCGCCAAAAAATATGGTTAAAACGCCCACCATGATGGCAAAAATTCTGAAAATCTTCATAAGCTTTAGAGTTTATCAAATTAGGAAAATATGGCATCCGATTTCAATTTAAATTTTCTACATTCTCATTCTGTAGATTCAATCATCGCCTTAAACTTACTAAACTTTCTGTTCCCTTTTAAGGCTTCTCCATTAATTATAAAAAATGGACTTCCGTGAATACCTGCTTGCTGAGCTTTTTCCCCCATTTGGTCTATAAAGTTGTCCAGACTAGCAGAACTTAAGCAAACAGCCAATCCTGTGGTATCCACTCCATTCGCAACAACAAACTCATTGATGTAAGCAATATCCGGATTATTCTGCTTTTCCGTGATAAGTTTTTTGTTAAATTCTTCAAAAAGCTCTAAATCATTCATGCAATAAACATAGCGAATTGGGTCGATTGCCGACCGATCATTACCATTGGGCAGGAAACGGATGATAAACCTGGCAAGTCCCGTTTCAATATAGGATGACCTCAATTCAGGATAGGTCGTCTCAAAAAAGTCGGCACAATATTCACAACTCAATTTTGTATACATGATAATGGCTACAGGAGCATTTTCGTCTCCGATGACGATATCAAGATCTCTCACTTGTTGAATATCCTCAAACCTTGAACTCTTCAAAACTTCATGAATAAACATATTTGTCCTTTTTACCTTTTCGGTTATATCCGACAACTTGAAAACACAGAAAATTAGTAAAATCAAAACTAACTGGACTTCGATGATTAATATGATTTGAAGATGTTTCATTTATGTAAAATAAGGCAGATCGGGGTATTACTCTTATCAAAAGATAAAATTTCGTTTGCAGATTACATTTGTTGAATAAATGGTAATAAAAGCCGTGAATGAGTCATGATGATTCTTGCTCTTTTACCAAAAGTATGAAATAGCAACTTAATATGGTTTAAACATTCATTTTAATAATTACGTTATCCTGTTGTCTCCTTTTGCATTTACAATTCCCTCTTTCAGCCCTGACACTTATTTCAAAGCTAAATTTTCCGGTTTTTGACAAAATCCATTCGATATATAGTGCGCATTACTGCAGGGTTCTTTCTATTCCTTATCAGCCTCTGTGTCATCATGTATTTATTGGTCATTACCAATAAAGATGTAATCAAAACCATGGCCAGGGCTCAAATCAATAAACAGGTAAAAGGAACAGTTCATATTGGTGACCTCAAGCTCAATTTTATCAGGACCTTTCCTAATGTTTCTGTACAACTTTCAGACATCACACTCAGGGACTCTCTATGGGATCGACACCATCATAATATCTTGCAGGCTGAAAAAATTTATACCCGATTTGAGATCCTGAGCCTATTCAGAGGAAAACCAAAGATATCCGGTGTGATAATTCAAAACTGTACGATTTATTTATTCACCGATGAATGTGGTTATTGTAATCTCAACCGATCAGATGATCTGGCTTTCAAAAAAGGAAAAGCTGACTTTCCGGATTGCAAATTTGATCATACCCGGCTGATCGTGGAGAATAAGAACCTGAACTCTTACCATGACATTGATATTGATATTCTAAACTGTCATGTGGATGCAATAGATAGTGGATTTGTTTTTAATGTTAGGATGAATTCTTTAGTCCATAGTGTAGGTTTCAATATGGACAAAGGCAGCTACCTGAAGGAAAAGACACTGGAAGGCAATTTTGATTTGATTTATTACCCGGGTAAAAAAGTAGGATGCAATGAAATCCAATTGATAATAGATCAACAGCCCTTTGTCCTTAACGGGAATATTTATTTTCTGAACGATACGCTCTCCTATGCCATCAACATCCGGACTAAAAAAATCCTTTATCAGAAAGCTGAATTTCTTTTAACGCAATCACTTCAACAAAAATTAAACCCACTTGACATACTGCAGCCCTTTGATGTAGACGCTGATATATCAGGCCTTGCCGCTCCAAATATTATTCCCCGGATTGCTACGCATTTTGTAGTACATGATTCAGAAATGAAAACACCTGCAGGTGGGCTTAGTCAATGTTCTTTCACCGGCAATTTTACGAATCAGATGAATGCCCAACTCTTACCCGGAGATGAAAATTCCAAATTTATATTTGATAGTGTCCAATATACCTGGGAGAACATCACCTTCACATCAAACCACACCGAGATTAGTAATCTTTTATCTCCTTATTTAATTTGCGATTTGCGATCAAATTTTAAACTGGAGGATCTTAATGCATTGACAGAAAGCAGTTCTATCCGTTTTATAAAAGGACTGGGAAGTCTTGATATCAAATACAATGGTTCAATAGCGAAAGAGGATACCCTGAACTCTCTTGTCAATGGAACTTTAACCCTGTCGGAGGCAGAGGTAAATTATATTCCACGTAATCTGGTATTCAAAAGATGTAGCGGAGTACTTACATTTAAAGATGAGGATCTGGTCATCAGCAACTTTATCGCCACGGCGGGCAGCACCAATCTGACGATGAATGGTGAAGTGACCAATCTACTCGCCCTGCTGAATAAAAATCCGGAACAGCTCACTATGAACTGGACCATTTCAACTCCTGATCTCAACCTTAATGATTTCATTTCTTTCGTCAGTGAGAGAGCTATCGTTCCAAGACAAAAACCGGCTGCCAAAAATAAATTGATCAGTGCCACAGAAAATATTGACCGGATGTTAAGTGACGGAACGGCGAGACTCAATATCAGTGCAGGCAAAATGACATACAAGAAATTCACCGCCAGCAATGTGGCAGCATCAATATTTCTTGTTGGCAATAAAGTGGTCCTGCGAAAAGTAAAATTAAATCATGCCGGTGGCTCGTTGAATCTGCAGGGGTCCCTCACCAACGGAATTCACTCAAATCTCCTTGACCTCACATCAACACTGGAGAATGTAGACATCCCCGGAATTTTTCATGCGTTTGACAATTTTGGACAAGATGCCATAACCGCTCAAAACATGAAGGGCAACCTATCAGCAAAAATTAATATCACGGGTGTCATCACTGACAAAGCTGAAGTGTATCCTAACAGCATGAAAGGAAAAGTTGAATTCAGTGTAAAGGAAGGCGAGCTCATCAATTTTGACCCTGCTGTGAAAATCGCTGCGACAGCATTTAAGAAACGTGATTTTTCACATATCTTTTTTGGAGAATTGACTAACGAACTGGAACTAAACGGATCTGCTATCACCATACACAAGATGGAAATCAGATCAAACGTGGTGATCCTGTTTGTCGAAGGAGTGTATGATACCCGGAAGGGAACAGATATGAGTATCCAGGTACCTCTAAGCAATCTTTCTAAAAGTGAAAATGCTGTTTTAGAAAATACCGGACGCGTCGGCATGAATATCCGATTGAGGGCAAAAACAGGCGATGATGGAAAATTGAAAGTGAACTGGGATCCCTTCAATAAAGCCTCAAAGCAAAGAAAACAGGAAAGCAGGCAGGACTCATTAAAGGGCCCCGGACCGAATAAGAAATAACCATAATATGTTAATTCCAATGAAGACCCTTTTTTCTTTGCTATTTTTGACAAAAGCCCCAACCTCAGGGCTGATAATACCGTCTAATTTCTCTATAAAAGTATAAGGAAACCGGAATTTAACTCTCCCTCATAAACAGCTCAGAACTTTTTCTCCTCCTGAGTATGTGATTCCGGATTACTTATTATTTTCGAGATATTGCATTCAGGAAGCCCAATAAATTATTGCTATGCCCAAATTTTACCCCTCTTACCTGTTCTATGTTTTTTTCGCACTTTGCTCTGCTACATCTGCACAGACAATACTAGCTCCAGGTGACATTGCCGTTTTGGGGGTTGTGACAGATTTAGGTGTATGCGCAAAACCCGAATCAGATGAAATAAGCTTTGTATGTTTTAAGGATATTACTCCTTTTACGACCATCATTTTGACCGACAATGGATGGGAAGCTGTCAATAACACTTACTGGGGAGATAGCGAAGGGACATTGAAGTTTACCCGGACTGGAGGAGTTATTCCCAGAGGAACAGTTATCACATTTCGAGGCGTCTTAAATGGGGCTGTCTGGACTTATGGTTTCGTAAGTCCGGATAACGGATGGTCAGTTCAGAATATTAATGTCCCCGGTGGAAATTTCAACCTGGAGCCCGGAGGAGATCAATTCTATTTCATGCAGGGCGGAACCTGGATGAATTCAGGTGGATTGGATAAGGCCATATATGATGGCACGGTGATCTATGGATACACTACGAATTCCGTGTGGGTCGCCAATGGCACTTCTCATCAATCCAATCTGTATCCTTCTGTCATACCATGCTACTGGATGTCTTCAGGAGGTTCGAATTTTTATAAATACACAAATCCATTCACTCCTTCTTCCCAATTAGATTGGTGGCATCGGATCCAGGATGGAACAAACTGGAATTCCTATGTTGATTGTACCACGTATGGTTTAGGTGCTCCGAATTATCCCGGAGGTTGGTCAATCCAGATCCAGGATATGAATATCGGAATCGATTGCCTCGATTGTGATGGGTGCTCGCCATTTGAAACTTCCATCACTATTCGTTTACCTCCCGGTTTTTACGATGTGACCTATACTGATGGAACGGATACGTTCACTCTCCTGGCTATACAGGATTTTACATACATCAATGTCACGGTAATCGATACAACCACATTTACCATTCTTTCGGTGACTGAGGTTAATGGATGTCCGATACAAGGCCCTTTTACGAATACGGCAACTATTAATGTGCCTCATCATAATCCGGGAACCCATGCCACGATTTTCGTATGTCCCACACAAGGAATAATTGCTATTGGAAATTTCCTGGGTATGCATGATCCGGGAGGACTATGGGCACCGCCGCTGGATCCGCTCAATGGAATTTATTATTCTTCATTCTGGGGTCCGGGAACATATACATATTATTTTAAGTATCTGGGATGTCCAGCCGATACAGCCACCGTTACGATTTATCATGTCAACATTGATTCAACAACGTACGAAATAGGATGTGATGTAAATGGTACGCCCAATGATATCACAGACGACCGGATGACAGTAACCCTTAATATTAAGGGTTCAGGTTTTGGACCCGACTACTTTCTTTTTCCCACTTATTTTGGCGTACCGACCGGATCTATCACACCCGGCAACGGTCTTGAAGGTATACCCACCACCTTTTTACTTGACCCGGGTACAGCCACCACTACTAATCTCGCGCTTGTCATCCAGGATCTGAATGGCTGGCAGTGCCAATTCAAAATCCCGCTTACTGCGCCTGGATTTTGTTCTGATCCCTGTGATCATGAAATGACAGCTTCTATTTCCGGTGATTTTGACACGTGTCCCAATAGTTGTCCAGACAATCCAGCACATTTTTATGTTGAAGTCAGCGGAGGCATGCC